>NZ_JBDNTS010000001.1:0-235106 GCF_047719775.1 Liquorilactobacillus sp. | reverse complement strand
ATTTGTCGAAACTTTGTTCAGTTTTCAAAGGTCTACATAATTGCTCAACGCAACTTTTATATAATACCATGTTTAGCAACAACTGTCAAACACTTTTTTATTTAAGTTGTAATTCCAGATTTCCCCGAAACAAGCAACGAAATTAAATATACGCTTAGTTTAACTCCGCGTCAACCTTTTTATTAACATTAATCACATTTTAATTATTTTTTCTTTCTGGTCATTGCTCTCTTTAAAACTTGAAAAAATGTTAACGACTTGACTATCTTATTAGCATCAACATATTTTCTGATGACACGCAAAACTTTTTTAGGATCCTTAGAGGAAAAAGTAAATAACCCATTTCTTTTAGTCTTTAAAGCATATCGTGGAATCCACATTCCCTTGAATAAAACCGATACAACAACAACATCCACTTCTTGCCATGGGATTTGAATAAAGTTCTTTACATTGCGACTATCATAGAATTCAAATCCTTTATCGCCTATCATTATTTCTCCATAATCTGTCATTCCCATATGAGAATTTCCCTTAATAGTTAGATCTACCTTCGTATTAATTGATTTGACCATTTTCTCTCTCCTTCTTAAATTATGTATTTAAGTAATTATATAGCTTACCTATTAAGCACGTAAAGTGTTGCATTCCCATATTTTCACTCTACTTGAAAAACTGATTGTAATTGTATTTATAGTAGGAAGGACCCAAGTCAAAATATAACTTTTGACTTGGGTCCTTCCTACTTGCCTACAGATGTGTTCCATAAGTCAAAACTATTCGCTCAATTTAAAGTCAACACTCAAATTTTACCGACTTATATCCCACACTTTTTTATTCAATTTCCTTGATCCTACATTACACCTAAAACATGCATTACTACACCGAATACAAAGAGGCCAAGTATGATAACAATTGGAGAAACATTCTTCTTTAACAACCACATACATAAGAATGTGATAAGTAAAGCTGCTAATCCTGGAATTAATTGATTCAAATTATCTTGCAAAGTAGTAACTTTATATTCTGTTAATGAAAGACCAGAGCCCTGTTGAATTAAAGCTTCCTTAATGCCAGCTGCCCCTGAAGGTAATTTACTCCAATCGATATATGCCCCTGCACTTTGTTTAATGCTGGAAACTTTAACCGGACTAAAATCGACACTAACCCATCTTTCAATAAGTGCTGCTAATATGAACATCCCTAGGATCGAAGCTCCTTTAGTGATATCCTGTAAAATTCCACCTGATAAATCTTCAGTAATTTTAGAACCAGCTTTATATCCTAATTCCTGTGTATACCACATGAAGCTCATTCTAATCGCATTCCAAACGACAAAATAAAGAATTGGCCCAATAATGCTTCCACTTATAGCAAGCGATGCAGCCAATGCACCAACAATAGGCTTAACCGTATACCAAAATACAGGATCGCCCACTCCGGCTAAAGGACCCATCATACCTACCTTTACACCTTGAATTGTGACATCATCAATTGGTGCCCCATTAGCTTTTTCTTCTTCTAGTGCCAGTGTAACTCCAATAATTGGTGAAGCTACATATGGATGAGTATTAAAAAATTCCAAATGACGAGTTAGTGCTTCTGAACGTTCTTCTTTAGTTTTATATAGTTTTTTAAGTGCTGGTATTAAAGTAAAAGCCCAACCACCATTTTGCATTCTTTCGTAATTCCACGAACCTTGAAGGAATGTTGAGCGCCACCAAACACTGATACGGTCCTTTTTGCTTAATTTAATTTGATCAACCATTATATTTTTCCCTCCTTCTCTAATATTTATCTATTAGGTCGCCTACTGGATCACCTGTATTGGAACTTCCGCCATCACCATTACTATTACCGCCTCTTTTTGAAAGAGTCAGATAAATCAATGCGATTGAAACCCCAATAGCACCAAGTCCAATAAGTGTAATTTCGCTAACGGCTGCAAAAACAAATCCAAGAACAAAGAATGGCCAAACTTCACGACTAGCCATCATATTTATAACCATCGCATAACCAACAGCAACAACCATTCCACCACCAATGGACAAGCCACCTGTCAACCAGCTTGGCATTGAACTTAACAATGACTTAACGGGACCAGCACCAAGAGCCAAAATTAAAGCTGCTGGAATCGCTATACGTAAACCTTGTAAGCAGATAGCAACAATTTGCCAAAATTCGATTTTTCTAAAACTGCCTTCTTTGGCAGCACCATCCATAAAATGAACAATCCCTGTGGCTAATGTACGAGTAATAATAGTAAGAAGAAGACCTGCAACTGCCAGAGGAATTGCTATCGCAATAGCTGATGAGACTCCCGCACGACCTTGACCACCCAAAACTAAAATAATTGCTGATGCAATTGACGCCAAAGCTGCATCAGGTGCAACAGCAGCTCCAATATTTGACCAACCTAACGCGATCATTTGCAGACTTCCGCCCAAAATAACACATGGTAATAATTGTCCTGTTACCAAACCTATTAATGTACATGCAATAACTGGTTGATGAAAATGAAATTCATCCAAAATACCTTCCATACCAGCTAAGAATGCCACGAAGACAACCAAAATGATTTGAATCATATTCAGGTTCATAATTTATCCTCCATTTCTTTTGATTAACGCTTTTCTTTCAACATTTCTTGTGCTTTTTTTAGAATATTGTCCATATTTTCTCTACCGTCGCTTGGAACCTTACGTACATCAAAGGAAATTCCCTTTTTTTCCAATTCTTTATATGCATCAATATCGTTTTGATCGAATGCAAGAACTTTATTTGGTTGAACTTTCCCAGCAGAATGAGCCATTGACCCGATATTCAGTGTTTTAATAGGTACTCCACCTTCAATTGCTTTCAATGCATCTTCCGGATTTTCAAAAAGCAACAAAGCCTTCTGTCCCCCAAAATGTTTGTCATCATTTGCCAATTTAATCATCTGTGCAATTGGCACTACATGAGCTTTGATGCCTGCTGGAGCTGCCTGCGTAATCATCTTTGTACGCAAGTCGTCTCGAGCTACATTATCAGAAACAACGATAATCCGTGTTGGATTAACAGTCTTACTCCAAGCCGTTGCAACTTGTCCATGCAGTAGCCGCGAATCAATTCGTGCAAGGACGTATTCAAATTTTCCTGGACGACCACCCTTATTAACTACAACGGTTGCAGTTTTAGTTTCCTTGGGTTGCAGCTTCTCTGGTTTGATCTTCACACCATCTTTTGCCGTTTCTATAATGTGCGTTGCAATTTCTTGTGCTGATTCCATTGATAATCTTGATGCATAAGCTTCGATTACCATTGGAAGATTCATTCCAGCGACAATTGCCCATTTGTCTTTGTGCTGTTCCAACAAATTATTGGCTTGATTAAATGGCGTTCCACCCCATAGATCAATCAAGAAAAGAACTTCATCTTGATTATCAAAAGATGAAATAGCTTCTTCCATCTTAGTTCTTACATCATCAGGGCCTTCATTAGGCATTAAGGTAACAGCCTTAACATTTTCTTGTTCGCCGAAAATCATCGAACCAGACTGGAAAATGCCTTCTGCAAACCCACCGTGGCTCGCAAGAATAATTCCTACCATGTTTAATACCTCCTAATATTTTTTTCTTTTGCATAAATTGCAAAAGTTGATAAAACCTACTACAATAACTCCACTATAATTAAGTAATAAATTCTTCAAACTAATTTTTTTTCAGAAAGTGCATGCCATAAATCTCTTGAGTTGTCACCCGAAACTTTACGAACATCCAGCCTAATTCCTTTCTTGTGGATCCAAGAAAAAGCTGCAACATCTGTATCATTCACCGCGATTGCATCACTAACCATTACCTTCGTCCTATCAAAACTAATTGCACCAATATTGACCGTATCAACCATAATACCTCCAGCAATTAGCCTTTTAGCATCTTCAGGTTCTTCCACTAAAATCATCACCTTCAGTAAACCAAAGCGAATATCGTGATAAATACCAATCATCTTAGCAACTGAAATAACATTGACATTGATTCCTGGGGGACTAGCCTGTACCAACAAGGTTCTTCTAATCCTATCTTTTGCAACCTTGTCAGACACCACTAAAATACGATTAACTTTTGTGACCTTTGCCCAATTAGTAGTTACTTGTCCATGAAGCAGGCGACTATCAATTCGTAAAAGTCGGACATCCATTGGCACCTATCATCACCTCATAGCGAATAATATTATTACTTAATATAGTTTGTAGTCATCTTGTAAGCGATACCTACAATCTAACTAGTAGCAACTTCCATGCCAAGTTTTGTGTATTATCAAATTTTCCTTTTATTAAAGGATTTCTTTACAAAAAAACAAAGAATGACACACCATCGATTAGTGTATCATTCTTTGTGTATTATATTTTTTGGAATTCTGTATTAAAAAGTTGCACAATATAATAAACTTCATTCTCATCCAATTCAATATTCAAGGTTTCTTGTACAATCCTGTTAGCTTGCTGCACCACACTATACAATGCATCCTTTTTCACACTCTCAAGTTCAACAGTAGAAGTTGTCATTTCAGAGCTTGTCAAAGACCTTTCGATTGCCCCAGCTAAATGCATAATTAGACTGATTTTAAAAGCATTTGTAAGCTTTTTTTGAATTCTGCTGTCAATAAAATCACAATACTTCCACAATATGCCTGTGATTTTCTTAGGGTTGATGAATGTAAAATACTGTTCTAAATACTTCTGTGCCATCTCTTCAGTCAAGGAATCAGAATATTCAAAATCAACATTTTGATTTATCGTCAATTCCATATTCTCAATCAAGCTAATTAGGCTTTCTCCACCATCCTGCAATAATTTTTCCAGTGAAACAAAGGGGACGGAGATTTCAGGATCAACGATTCCCGTTGCAGCAACTACCCGCTGATTCTTTTTTATTTCTTGAACTTCTTGTTTCATCCGAACTACTGAAATCGGCACAACTTTTATGTCATCGATAAAGTTATCTATAAGAATTTTGTCCAATAATTCTTTGATTTTTTTTGCTGTTCCTTCACCTGTGGAACAGACTGCAATGATAACCTTTTGTCGTTTATCGTTATCCATTATTGCATCTTGTTCCTTTTTTTCTGTGATTTTTTCTGTAGTACGCGAATATCCAGCAAATTCACGTAATTCACGATAAACTGTTAACAAATCACTATCAATAAGTGCAGTCTTACGAGCCGCCTCTAGGATCATTGCTGTTGTAACCATATCTATCGTTCGCACTTCTACCTGTGTTTTTTCTGTTAGTTTAGTGCTAAAAGTACTCAAGGATCCCATATCTACTAAAAGTAGTACACCATTGCCTTGATTTATTTTCTTCACCTGTACAGCAATTCCATCCAGCGCAACTTTGGGACTCATTTCTAACGGCATGTCAAACGAAGTGATATTATCAACTGACAACAATTGTGTAACTACCTGAGCCATTGATGAAGCAGTACTCTTCCCATGTGCCGCAACCACAATGCCGACCTTCCCTGCTTTAGGTTCGGATTTTAATGATACCAGTAAAATTGCCATGTAATAGACTTCTGACTCAGGGATAGGGAATTGATACGACTCTTCGATTATCTCCTTAACCTTCTGCGCAACTTCCAATTCATCTGGATAGTCATGCACCATTGAGGTTAAGTCATTTGATATTTGCCTAAGTGGTTTGCCTGACTGAATCCTCTTCACAAAAGAACTAATATGCAGACTCATCGCATATATAAAATTAGCACGTGCCGGATATGCTTCTTCTTCAACCAAAAATTTTTGAATTTTCTTAGTCAAAATAATTATATCTTGATCAACAATTTCATTTAGCTTATTTTCTGCCCTGTCCAACTTTCCTCTACTATAAAATGATTTCAAATGTAAATTAATATCCGTCATAATGAAATTGTTTATTGCCGCTTTGTCTAATCCTTCATCCTTCAAAAGAGCAGCTTTATCCCCGATGATTTCATATAAATTATATGGTAATTCATAACTATCAACTTCAGCATACCTTTTTTGTGCAGCAGGCTTAATAATCATCTTAGCCTCTAATAATTTTGTTATTTCACCTAATTCATGTCGATTACCAGCTAAATGTGACAACCCATCTTTGATATTCGGCGGTAATTGTTCAAATTGCAATCTAATTTCATTTCTGTCTTGCATACTGTTCAAGAAACCCTGCGCACATACAAGTTGCACATTTGACTTGAGCTGTCCAACATTTCCGTATGTGACACTACCAATTAAAGCCTGTACTACATCCTCATTTAAACAAATATTTTTCTGAATTCGATTAGCTTCAAGTGTCAGTAGTTGTTCTAATAATTGAATCTTTTCATGCGCTGTTCTTTGTTGAAAAGCAGGTAACTGAATAATAATAGGAATTCTTCTTACAAATGTTTGAAGCAGTGAACTTTCTGGATTCTCAGTTGTGGCACAAACCAGTCTAACATCAGCATGGTGTACCTTAGTTGTTTCACCAAGTCTGCTATATATCCCATGATCCATGAAATAGAAGATCATCTCTTGCCCTTCGGGCGGCAAGCGATGAACTTCATCCAAGAAAAGCATTCCACCCTCAGCTTGTTGAATCAACCCATCATTATCCTCATTAGCTCCCGTAAAAGCACCCTTAACATATCCAAAAAGATGAGACATCAGCAGCTGCGGATTATGTGCATAGTCTGCACAATTAAATGTAATAAATTGCTTTTTCGTTAGAATATCGGAATCCACAGCAAACCGATACATAGTGTTGGCAAAATAAGTCTTTCCCGAACCAGTCGGGCCGATAATCAACGTGTTTAGACCATGAGGCGGATAGAGTAAGGCAGCTTTTGCTTGTTCAACTTGGTTTTTTAAACTATCATAGCTTCCTACCATGCTATCAAAAGTGTTTCCGTTTCTTTTAGAAAAAGGATTCAGCACTTTCTTCCCTTCAATACTTTTATCTGCAGCAAAACCCACCTTAGTGCTTTTAATCTTTTCTTCTTCAATCGGATCCAGCTGTATTTCGGTTGTATTGAGCCAATATCTTACCGGTCTGCCATTTTGTTTATTCACAAGCCCTTCGCGAACAAGCTGATTCAGCTCCTTACTGACATTAGATCTAAAAATACCTAATCCTGTCGCCACCTCACTGGTTGTATGGGCCCCCAGCATTCCAGTGTCATGACTAGCTAAATAATCAATAATTTTTTCACGCCGTGTCATGTATGTAACCCCTTTCGCTTTGTGTATCAAAAGTGTATCACTCATTTCAATTAGTTTCAATTTTTGACACTCAAAAACAAAAAAATCGATTTATTACAATAGCGTATACTACTACACAAAAAAGGGAATTGTCGAAAATCCAAAAACATTTTCGATAATCCCCTCCTCTTTTGAGGCTTTTTTAACTTACAACTTAGCTCTTTTTGATTACTTTAAAACTATCATTAATTCTTAATTATTTCACGTACGCATCTTTAAAGTTAAAGTTGACACCAGCAGAATTGTAAATAACGCCCTTAACCTTCGATTTAACCAAAGTCGCTTGTGATTGCTGATACAACGGTGCAACTCCTTGTTCTTTCATAAGAACTTCTGAAGCCTCTACCATATCACTCCAACGTTTCGCTGTTGAACCCGCATCCTTATCTTTTGAAGCAGAAATTAATGAATCATATTCAGAATTACTCCACTTACCATTGTTATATGAATTATCAGATGTGAATAAGTCTACGAAACTAATTGGATCTGAGAAATCAGCTCCCCATCCTGACAGAACTACATCAAACTGTCCATTTTGAGATTTACTTAAACGCGTCTTGAAAGGTACATTGTTCACAGATACCTTAATCCCTGACAATGTTTCTTCAAGTTGGCTCTGAATGTATGCAGAAACATCTTTTGCAGCATCTGTATCATCTGCTAATAAAGTAAACTGTACACTACTGGTTCCCAACTCTTTAAGCCCTTCTGCCCAAAGTTTCTTTGCCTCCGCTTTGTCACTCTTAACTCCGTCATAAGTTTTAGCATCCTGTGTAAAGTCTTTACCATTGTACGATGCAAGACCCTTCGAAACAATTCCAGGGGCAACTATAGAACCATCACCAAGAACCTTTTTGACTAATTGTTTACGATTGATTGCCAAAGAGATAGCTTGACGAATCTTCTTATTTTGGAAAACTTTTTGTGTTTGATTAAATTCAAGATAATTGATTCGGGCTCCACTGCGAGCCGTAAATTCTTTTGAACTTGACAATTGTTTTGCCTGCTCAGAACCTAAAAGCGTCTCATCAAGTTTTCCACTCTGATATAAATTATAACTAGTTGTCGTACTCTTATTAACCTTAAAATTAATTGCAGATAATTTTACATTTTTCTTATCCCAGTAGTCACTATTCTTCTTCAATGTCCAGCTAAGGTTGGAACCTGTCCAGCCGGTCATCTCGAATGGGCCACTATATACCATATACTTGGAAGCCGTTCCGTATTTACTACCATACTTGGTAACTATACTCTTATTTTGTGGGAAGAATGAAGGGAATCCCATCAAAAGTTTAAAATACGGTACTTTCTTTTCAAGTGTGACTACCAGCTTGTAGTTACCTTGTGCCTTTATTCCAAGTGTACTAACTGCCTTTTTACCTGCGACAATGTCATCTGCATTTTTGATACCACTAAATAAGTATGCATATTCTGAAGCCGTTTTCGGATTGACAGTCCTTTGCCATGAATAAACAAAGTCCTTGGCCGTCAATTTTTCACCATTACTCCACTTTGCATCTTTACGTAAAGTAAATGTATAGGTCATCCCATTATTAGAAATCTTGGTAGATTTCGCAATTCCCGGCTCAATCTTACTATTCTTGCCCAAACGATATAACCCTTCGTTTGTATTGTTCAACATATCAAAACTAATCGTATCTGTAGCTTTTGAGATATCCATTGATGGTAACTCAGATGCTTCACTCCAATTAATAACTTGTTTTGAACTAGAACTGGATGAACTACTTTTGCCACAAGCCACTAGAATCAGTGAACAGGCAGCAACTGCCATCCCCAAACTAAACTTTTTTTGTATCTTCATCAAAACATCCCCTTTTTTCATCAAAAACTCAACACGTTAACATGAAATTAATTCTAAGTTAAAATATAATTAAAAGCAATATTTTTATTTAATTTTGCATAATTCTGTTGACAAAAAAATGGCGCCCACCTTCCGCAGTGGACGCCTCACCGTATAATAGAATCTTAAGCTTATCAGTTAACTTAGAAAAAGTCAATAGCAAAAAGGGAACCTAAGTTCGTTTTTATTGCCTTTTTTCATAAAAAGACTAAAATAGAGTTGAAAATTAAAGAAAGGAAGTCTTAGTAATGAGTAACGAATTAACAAACAGAATCAACAATTGGATGGAACAAGACGATTTCTTCAGCAATTTAGGTCATTCGTTTTTTGAAGGAGCAAAATCTCTTAATCAGTCTCTCAAAACTGATATCAAAGAAACAAATGATGCATATAATGTCAAAGTTGATATCCCAGGAATAAGTAAAGACGACATTTCTTTATCTTATGATAGCGGAGTGCTTTCGATTAGTGCAAAAAGAGATTCTTTTGAAGATAAAAGTGATAAGGATGGAAACATCATTACCAGTGAACGCAGCTATGGCAGTTATTCTCGGCAGTATCGTCTTCCTAATATTATTAAAGATCAGATTTCTGCAAAGTATACTGCTGGAGTATTAGAAATCACACTTCCAAAATCAAAGACTGATTCCTCACCCGAAAATCAGATTAAAATTGACTAATTGCTTTAACGCATTTTACTAATTAATCCCATTTTTTAAGTGCTACCAGTTATGCTGTTGTTTATTTATTCACCGTCCTCTCATATTTAAGAATTCACAAGTCGTTCGTTCTAATAAAATAACATAAGAGACCAAACTAAGAACTACATTCTGCTTGGTCTCTTATGTTATTTTATTAATCTTATTCTTAGAATAGGGGCTGGGTCAAAATTTAAATTTTGATTCAGTTTCTCTATTTAGCATTCAATATATTGTTCGCAAAATAGTCAATAAGTATCTTACAAAATATATTATTATGTGATATAATCCAAATAAGCATACTATTATGTTTTAAACTACAATATAGTTCGTATTTTGCGAAGGAGAGTTCGATTTGAAAACAAATAGATATATTGTTGCTTTAGCAGGAATTATGTTACATCTGATGATTGGCTCAGTTTACGCCTGGAGCGTTTTTACAGGCCCCATCGCTAAACAGACCGGTTGGGCTGAATCTTCTGTTGCAGGAGCATTCAGCATCGCAATCTTTTTTCTAGGAATGTCCGCGGCCTTCATGGGTAGAGTCGTTGAAGCAGCTGGGCCTAGATTAACTGGTACAATTTCTAGTATCTTATATAGTCTTGGAATAATTTTGACAGGTTACTCAATTCACATCCACTCACTTGTTCTTTTATATATTGCATACGGAGTTATTGGTGGTTTAGGACTCGGATCCGGCTACGTTACACCAGTATCAACCATCATCAAGTGGTTCCCTGACAAACGCGGATTAGCAACGGGACTTGCAATCATGGGCTTTGGTTTTGCCGCGATGCTCACGGGTCCAGTTGCACAAAAACTAATATCCATAGTAGGACTCGAAAGAACGTTCTATATTCTTGGCATATTCTACTTTATTGTAATGATTATTTCTGCACAATTCATTCGCAAACCCAGTACTTCAAATAAAACCGTAAATCTTGAAAAAAAAGGCATTCGAATTACTACAGGTCCTGATTTGACCGCTAATCAGGCAGTTAAAACAAAATCATTTGCTCTTCTTTGGCTCATGTTCTTTATCAACATCACATGTGGAATTGGTCTTGTATCCGCAGCTTCACCAATGGCACAAGAAATGACTGGTATGTCAGCAGCTACGGCGGCCGTCATGGTTGGAATAATTGGACTGTTCAACGGATTTGGGCGCCTTATCTGGGCAACTCTTTCTGATTTTATTGGCCGGCCTGTCACTTTTAGTGCTATTTTCATCGTAAATGTTATAATGCTGTCTATCATCCTTACCTTCAGCACTCCATTAATATTTGTAATTGCATTATGCTTAGTGCTGTCATGCTATGGCGCTGGTTTCTCAGTAATTCCTGCCTATTTAGGGGATACCTTCGGTACAAAAGAACTTGGTGCTATCCATGGATATATTTTGACTGCTTGGGCTGCTGCCGGGATAGTTGGTCCTTTGCTCTTATCTTTCACGCACCAAGTTCTCCATAGTTATACAGTTACATTAATTGTTTTCATTATAATTGATATTCTTGCATTGATTTCATCATTTTGGATTCAACGAGGATTTATCAAACTGGGAAGATTAACAGATAAGTAACCATCTAAGGAAGACTTACGGAGCTTTGAGCAACTTCATGTTCCGTATTTTTTTGTAAAAAAATCTCTTTGGCTTTACTGCTTATTTTTATCTGCTAATATGTAGACATAGATTACTAAAAATTGACTATCTATCATAATTTTTACAAAGCGAGGTTATAAAAATATGTACTTATTTGCTATTGGTGTCCTCATAGGCATTTTTTTGCCACTACAGACAGCAATTAATTCGCGCCTGCGTGTCTCCGTAATTTCTCCTTTCATTGCTTCTACAATTTCTTTTAGCGTGGGTACCGTCTTCTTAGGAATTCTTGTGACTGCTACTCATGGCGTACTAATTCCGAGCGCCACACTCATATCAAACCAACCATTGTGGATTTGGTTAGGTGGAATTCTTGGAATTGTCTTCTTAACTGGTAACATTTTTCTTTTCCCACATATCGGCGGAGTCCAAACAGTTATCATGCCCATATTGGGTCAAATACTTTCAAGCATGTTAATTGATAATTTCGGATTATTTTATTCATCACAGCATCCGTTGACCTTGCTTCGCCTTTGTGGAGCAGTACTAGTTTTTGTGGGAGTAATTGCTGCTGTGGCACTCCCAAGTATCCTTCATAAAGATAAGCTTGTTGCAAAAACAGAGACAAGAGAGTCACCACTCCTATTATTTTTTTGGCGTCTTTTCGGAATTATCACGGGATCTCTTAGTGCTATCCAAACTGCAATTAATGGTCATTTAGGTGTTATACTTAGTTCATCGATTAATGCTGCTTTCTTTTCTTTTTTAATTGGAACAATCTTCTTATGGCTAATCGTTTTAATCAAAGATCGTAAGAACCTCAAAAATCTAAAGAATCCGCAAATTATCTGGTGGAATTGGACAGGTGGTTTGTTAGGTGCTATTTTCGTAACTGGCAATTCATTCTTAGTTCCACATCTTGGAACGGGGGTTGTAACTGTTATTGTGTTGATTGGAATGATTATTGGGAGCCTCTTGGTCGACCATTTTGGCTTGTTTCACTCACCAAAACATCCCGTTCAATTTACACAAATCAGCGGAATTATTATTATGATCATTGGTGTTGGTATTATCAAGTTATTGTAAAAATTTGCGTTGTTGATAGAAAGGATGACAAAATTGAAAATTGGATTTATCGGAACTGGTGTAATGGGTGCTGCAATCGCAGGACATTTAATAAAGGCAGGGCATGACTTAACTGTCTATAATCGTACAAAAAGTAAAACTGACAAATTAGTCGCAGCTGGTGCAACTTGGGCTGAAACCCCAACTAAAGTCGCAAAGGCAAGCGACATTGTCTTCACAATGGTAGGCTTTCCTACTGATGTTGAAGAAGTTTATTTTGGTAATAATGGTATCTTTAAAGGATTAAAAGCCGGAAGTATTACAGTTGATATGACAACAAGCCGTCCAAGTTTAGCAGTTAAAATTGCAGACTATGCAAGAGAGCATGGTTTTCATGCCGTTGACGCCCCTGTTTCTGGTGGTGATGTCGGTGCTCAAAATGCTGCATTAACTATAATGGCTGGCGGAGAAGAAGAAACATATAACAAGCTTCTCCCTCTCTTTGAAGTCATCAGTAAAGCAACCAATCTTTTTGGAGCTGCGGGATCTGGACAACACGCTAAGATGGCAAATCAGATTATGATTGCTGGAACAATGACAGGCTTAACAGAAATGCTTCTTTATGCCCAACATGCTGGATTAGATGAACAAAAAGTTCTTGAAACGCTTTCCGCTGGCGGTGCAAATAACTGGAGCATGAATAATTATGTTCCTCGCATCCTCAAAGATGACTTTACCCCTGGTTTCTTTGCTAGACATTTTCTCAAAGACTTACGTATTGCTTTAGAGGAAGCTGATAAAATGGGACTTGATTTAAAAGCAACAGCTGAGGCTAAACGACTCTACGAAGTGATGGTTGATGTTAAAGGCCTTGGAAATCAAGGAACTCAAGGATTAATCAATATTTATAAATAATAACTCAAGAGTGTTTCATAAGTCGGGGAAATTTGACTTATGAAACACTTTTATTCGTAATTTATCATCCGACTTATATAAATTAAATCTTGCACAATCTTGTTTTGAAATAAATTACTAACTTCAAAGATTCTTTTATTAAACTTACTAAAGGCCATTGACAATTTGAACATAAGTGAGCAAAATATATAAAAGAAGCCAGGTCAAAGTTTAACTTCTGACCCAACATCTAATGTGATAACGTCAGACAAGAAAATCACTCTCCTAATTAAATTTATGAAGCTAAACTAAACTTTCAACGCAGATATCATTTCCTAAACACGGCCTCAAAGGGTCCTCAATCTTAAATCATATTTGTGCGTAGAAAGTAAAGGAAGTCATTTTAAAATACGAACTCGAAGTCCCAGGGGTTATAGTCGACCTTAGCTTCACTTTCAGTGTAAAACAAAAAGTTCTGATATTAACTGATTTTCACCAATTAATACCAGAACTAATCTTAAGTTGTTTTTTTCTGTTAATTGTAAATATCTCTGTCTCAAAACTAAGTTTAACCTCAAGATCTAACTCGAGTTACAAATACAACCCTTCTCGAACCATATTTGTAATTGCTAATTAAAATACTCTAATGGTACAAATCAAAGCGTCCCTTAGCAAGTACTTCTTTGACACCACCAGTAGCAAATAATGACTTATCCATAATGGCTTTCTTAACGAATGATGCTGGATAGCCCTTGATTGCTGACTTACCAACCATCCCAAATGCATGGGTATTTCCAATAGAAGCAACTGAACCAAGCGATTTAAATGTAAATCCTTCGATGCTACTACCATTTAGTTGCGCAAGTAAATGCTTTGCAGCGTAATCACCCATTTTAAGAGCAACTTGCGCTGTTGTTGGATATGGGCGATTGTTTTCCTTATTCATAAATGCTGCAACATCACCAACAATATAAACATTATCAAAATCAGAGTCTGTCAAATTATCACTCACGATGACGCGTCCACGTCTTTGTGAGAACCCAGAAGCCTCCATTACTTGGCTGCCACTTACACCGGTGGTCCAAATAATTGTATTAGCAGAGAGCTCTTTGGTGGTACCAGTTTCTTTATCATCCTGATAGATAACTGTATTTGGTCTAATCTCTTTGATGGGTTTGCCGGTAAGAAACTTGATACCCCAATTCTTCAAACTAGAAATCCCGTAATCAGCCAAGTCTTCATCAAACATTGGTAAAAGGCGAGTAACAGCTTCAACACAATAGATTTCTAATTGAGTATCAGATACACCTGCAATCTTAGCTAAGGCTGCCCGAGATTCAATAAGAGCACCTAAGAGCTCGATTCCTGTAAAGCCAGCACCACAGACAACAATTTTTAAATCATCTGGATTTTGTGTCTTGTTGTAGTCTTGCATCTGTCCAACAATATGACGATATACTTTCTCTGCACTTTCAATATCCACCATTTCAAGTGCATTGTCTTCAACACCCGTAATTCCGAATGATTCAGAACGAAAGCCAAGAGAAACAATTGCATAATCGTAGTTAAGAACTTGACCATTGTCTAACGTAACCGTCTTTGCTTCACGATTGATAGTTTCAACTTTAGCTTGAACAAATGTCGTCACTGAAGGCTTGACAACATCAGATATTGTATAGGTAATCTTTTCCTTTAATTGCGTACCTGCTGCGACCTCATGTAAGTCTGTCGCCTCATAATGGTAATTATTGCGATCAACAAGAGTAATATGAAAATCACCCTTGCTTGCTTGTAACCGATGAAGGGCACGCAAACCGGCATATCCTGCACCTAAAATAACTATTTCCTTCATTTCTACATCTCCTTCTTCTTAATTATTAATGAACGGCATGTAAATCAAAAAAGTTAATGTTTGACTTACGGCTCCAATGGCAAGTATTTTGATAGCGCAGCTGAATGTTTCTTTTTTTACTTGTTTGTTCAAAAACAGCCTAACTTGCCTAATAATGACTGGCAATACAGCCAAGGATAAAAGCATTGTCCAAGGTGCAATTTTCAAAACAAATGCAGCCACCAGAGCAATTATAGCTACAAAGTTCATTATAACAAATAATTGTAATGAATGTCTCTTCCCAAGATAGTGAACTAGAGTGTATCTATTATTTTTTTCATCTTCTGCAAGGTCGCAGATATTATTAGCCAACATTAAGTTCGAAATCCACATCGTATTGGGTAGTGAAATCACCAAGATTGCGCCCACGTTTACTAAACTCCAAGAAAAATTCTGATATGAATTAATATACACACAAATTAGTGTAATCATAAATCCCATTGTAGGACCTGAAAAAACCTCTCCTAAAGGTAAGCTGGAAAGCGGTCGCGGACCAGAAGAATAAAAAACCCCAACAAAATAACAAATCCCCCCCATTATCAATAATGGCCAGCCTGTTATGTAGGCTAAAATAAAACCGATAATTGCCGATACAGCGATCATACTAATCATAATTCCAAATACAAGCCTCAATGATAGGTTCTCACGTCCAATAATATTTGTTTCTTTCTTGTAATCATGTGCTTCAGTCGCATTTAGATAATCATTGTAATTATCTAAAATATCAACAGCCATATTGAACAAAAACATTGCAATAAAAAACATGACTAGCAATCCAAGATTTAATGAACGATAATTGAACCAGCTAAAACATGTCCCTAATAAAAACGGTAAAATGCTTGCCGTTTTAGCCTTTATTTCGACTAATTCTAAAAATACTGGAACAGTCAATTAAATCACTCCTTTTCTTTATTATAGCTAAACTGCTGATTTTGGTTTAATATAGTGTAGAACATATTATGGTCATCGCTCATCGGAAAGGAATTCAATGTTAATATGCTAGATATATGGTCCCACTACCCAAATGTTGCTCAAAAACTCAATACTGTCAGTTCTTTAATCAATGAACACCTCAGCACTGATAACCCTGATGTGCAGCAGCTGCTTACTGCTGCAGCCCAAGAACAAGGGAAAATGCTGCGCCCAGGGCTTTTTCTTCTTTTTTCAGAACTTGGAGATAAACATGAACAAAATGAAGAACAATTACTTAAAATTGCTGCGTCCTTAGAAATATTACATAAAGCCACACTTATTCATGATGATATCATCGATGACTCTCCCCTTAGACACGGTGTAGTTACCATTCAGTCTAACTTTGGGAAAGATGTCGCTGTTTATGCAGGTGACTTATTATTTACCGCATTTTTTGAAATACTGATTGATACCATGAATGGTACATCTATGATGAAAGATAATGCAGCAGCAATGAAAAAACTCTTGTTTGGTGAACTCAGTCAAATGCATGCTCGTTTTAATCAAACACAAACAATTGAAAATTATGTTGAAAACATCAAAGGAAAAACAGCAGAATTGTTTCGCCTAGCATGCCTTGAAGGAGCATACTTTGGCAAGAGTTCCTCTGAAATAACTCCGGCAGCAGCCTCAATTGGTGAAAACATTGGAATTGCCTTTCAAATTTATGATGATATCTTAGATTATACTTCTTCAAGCAAGATCTTGAAAAAACCTGTGTTAGAAGACTTAGCTCAGGGAGTCTACACCTCACCACTACTCTTTGCGCTTGCAAAAGATCCACAAGCCTTTGCACCTCTTTTAGATAAAAAACAAAATATCACTGTTGCTGAAATTAAAACTGTGAGCAATCTGGTTCATAAACTTGGAGGTGTCAAAGATGCAATTTCTTTCGCCCAGAGCTACACGGAAAAAGCATTAGAAGAAATCAATAAATTACCACAAAATGAGATCACACACAGCATCAAAAAGCTAACACACAGCCTCTTAAACCGTAAGTTTTAAAAGCATATGCACCATAAGCCTAGAATGTTTGAATTTAGCTGGAGATTTTTGACTTATAAAATGCGTTTACTCGTAATAAATAGAGGAGCTGGTCCAAAATTTAGGTCAGCCCTCTTTTCTCGTATTCAGCCAATCCTTATAGGACACATTTTTTTGGTGGAGATACAGCCTACATTCTAATTCAAGGAAAAATTCTGGCCTAGCAATTATCTATTCAACCACATAATCACCATGGTCAATTGCTAAGAGTCTTCTGTAATGCTCATTGGAAGCCGCGAGTTTATCAGGGGAACCTTCAATTTTAAGTTCACCATCTTCAATAAAAACAACTTTATCCATCAGCGATAAACCCTGCAAATGATGTGTAATCCAAATTATCGTTTTCCCTGTTAGTTGCTGCATGAATGTTTCTATCAAATCCTGTTCAGTTAGGGGATCAAGACTAACCGTTGGCTCATCCAGTATCACTATTGGAGTATTTTTCAATAGTATTCTAGCCAATGCTAACCTGTGGCGCTCTCCCCCTGAAAATCGAAGACCTGCTTCATCAACCACCGTTTCAAGGCCCTCAGGGAGACTTGTTACAAGGCTTTTCAACCCTACACGTTCTAATACCTTCCAAAGGCTAGCAGTTGTTGCATCTTCATTCCCAACTCTGAGATTATTGCTGATTGTCGTATTGAAGAGATATGGAGCCTGATGAATAACACCAACATAATCACTAATAGATTCACCAAGTTCCTGCACATCAATTCCATTCAATTTCAGACTGCCTGCACTTGGCTGTAGGTCTCCACGTAATAGTTCAGCTAAGGTTGTCTTTCCTGATCCGCTTCGACCCAAAATTGCCAATTTTTGACCGCTATTAATATTCAAACTCAGATTATTCAAGACTCGTTTAGCATCAGCTGGATAATGAAAACTAAGATTATCTATGGTAATTACAAAGGGCGCTTCCAATTGCCCAACTTTTTTGTTTGTCTTTTTAACATCAGCGTCAGCGGATAATTCATTTAGCCGTTTTAAGGAATCTTGATAAATATTCGTTTCTTGTGCGGCATCACCTAATGGAGCAAAGGCATCAATTAATGGGAACACCACTAGGACAAACGCTGCAATCCAATTAGCTGCACCACCATGATTTCCGGGAAATTGAATTCCTGCCCAAAGTAATAAAGCAATCGCCATCACTCCAAACATCAATTGAACTCCCATGTTACGATAATGATTACTTGTTTTGATTTTGTGTGTCACCTGGTGAAGTTTGTCTTCAATCTTCTTGTGAAAATCTAAATATTCTTGTCCACGCTGACTGAATATCCAATCGGAAACACCCAAAATATTATCTGTAAGTTCTGTGTAAAGCTCATTTTTTAACATTTTTTGCTTTTCTTGCCGTGCGCCGTTAACAAGAATTGCCATGAGTGGGAACAAAACAACTTGTACAAAAAGCAATAATAGCATTATCAATGCAAACCAGACCGAAAAGAAACCAAGAGCTATTATAGTAAACACATAAAGTATCCAAGCTATTACTGTTGGAAAAACTGTTCTTAGATACAAATTTTGAATGTGGTCGATGTCCTCTGACAACAGACCTAAAATATCTCCAGTTTGATATTTATTTTTAAAGAAAACAGCATCCTTTTCCAATACCTTATATAACTTTAAGCGCAGTTCCGAAGTTAACTTCAGGACCCAATTATGACTTGTCAGGCGCTCTAAATATCTAAAAAGTGGACGACCTATTCCAAAGGCTCTTGTTAGTACGATTGGAACATATACTAAGAGGATATTCTCAGGATGTGCAGCAGACTTACTAATTAAATAACCCGAGTTAAACATAAGTGCCCCTCCACAAAAGAAGGTCATGAAGCCTAACACTAGTGCAAAGAAGAGTGACTTACGGTATTTACTCAAAAATGGCCTAATCCAAGTATCTTTCTTGAATAATTCAAATATTTTCATCCTATATTCTCCTCAAAGACTGCGTTAATTCTGCAAAAGCTCCATTACTTTGGCGTAATTCATCCAGCGTTCCAGCCTCAACTACTTGCCCCTTGTCCAGCACCAAAATCAAATCCATCTCTCTCATCCAGTGCAGCCTGTGAGTGGCAAAGAACACCAAGTGATTCTCCATCAAAGGCAGCATTCTTTCTTTTAACTCTACTTCAGTTTCAATATCCAAATGGGCAGTTGGTTCATCGAACAAAAGGACTCTTCGCTGCTTATCCAAGAAGGCCCGCGCTAATGCTATTCGTTGCGCTTGCCCTCCACTAAGAGCTCGTGCACCCTCACCGATTTGAGTATCTAATCCATTTGATAATTCAGAAACCAGTTTATCTAACCCCACAACTTCTACAGCCTGCCTAATCTGTTCCATTGTTGAATCGGGTTGATAGAAGACAATATTGTCCCGCAGTGTTCCCTTGAATATATAAGGATTTTGTGGAATATACGTCAGTTGTTTCTGCCAATCTTTTTGGGCAAAAGAACTAGTTTTTTCATTGTTGAATCTAATAGTCGCTTCATTCGGATTCAAAAAGCCACTTAGAATATTAATTAACGTCGATTTGCCCGAACCGCTCAATCCAATAATCCCGACTTTTTTATATCCAGAAACTGCCAAATTAATCCTTTTTAATGCTGGTTTATTTTCTGTGTAAGAAAAATTTAGATTACTAAGTTCCAGCTGTGAAGAATTACTCCATTTAGTGACAGGAACTGGTAAAATAGGAGGCTCTGATACATCCAAAATCTTGTTTATTGCATTCAATGCATTCTTGCCATTCAGCGTTGCATGGTAATCACTCGAAAAATCTCTAATCGGCAGAAAATACTCCGGACTAAGAATCAAAATCGTCAACGCTGGATAAAGAATCATATGATTATCAATCAAACGCAATCCTAAGAAAACAGCAACAACAGCTATTGATAAGGTTGTAAAAAAATCCAATGCAAATGTTGAAAGAATTGCAATCTTAAGTGTATTAAGTGTCGCCTTACGGAATTTTTCACTTGTCTTAAAAATACTGTTTGCATAATTCTTGCTAAGCCCGAAATACTTTAAAGTGTCGATACCTCTAAGGGAATCAACAAAGTGATTGGACAGCATCTGATATGAAGCATACTGCCTGTCTGCCCTTGATTGTGCAGCATAGCCCAAGACAATCATGAAAATAATAATGACAGGAAAAATGCCTAATAAGAACGCGGCCGACTCCCAATCAAAATAAAAAATTGCCACTAAAACAACCCACGGAACAATCATTAACGTCGTAACCTTAGCAAGAATCAGATGTAAATAATCTTCAACCTGATCAATTCCTTCAAGCGCCATTGTTGTGGTATTACCAGTTCCATTACTTTGAATAACAATTGGACCAAGATGAAAAACTTTATTCAATAACTTCCCTCGGATTTTACCAGCCTGCTCAGCAGCATAGTCATCCAATAGCCCTTCACGATAGAAATTGACTAGATGTCTGATTGCAAAGCATAAGAAAAAAAGTAAGATCCACTTAACTTGGTTACCTATCTCATTTCCACTCCACAGCCCAACTATTGCTGTCGACAAAAAGCAAGCTTGTCCAACAATTGCGACAGCTTGCATCAGAGCCAATCCGGTCAGGATTACTAACACTTTTTTTATCCCTGGCAACATCATCAGCTTTTTATCAATCATTATTTCGTCTCCATGACAGGTGCATGTTTTACTCTTCTTCTAAAAATATAATAAGTCCATGCAAAATATGCCAAGACTAAAGGTAAGAAAGTAATCGCTACATATGACATAATCTTCAATGTATATGGGCTAGAAGAAGAATTCGTAATCAATAAGTCATATTTAGAGTTGATTGAACTAATCATTACTCTTGGGAACATCCCCGTAAAGATCAGTGCAACTAATGCTACAAAGGTCGCACCGCTTGCAACAAAAGTTGTTATCTCGGCATCCTTCATGACTGCAATATTGGCAACTATCGTCAAGACAACAATCAAGATAAGTAATCCCAAAGTAGTTGCAAAATGTAATTCAAAAAAGTCCGTATTAAAATACATCAAAACAGCAAATGCAACCAAGCCAAGATACAAGACGCCATATAAGAACTTGGCATAATTTTTTGCACGATTACGAATAGGTCCAGTCGTCTTAAGAGCAATATAGTTCAATCCATGCAAGTAACTAAGCAAGACGACTGCAATCCCACCAACAAGCGAGAATAAATTAATATAGTCACCAAAGGTCGCAGACATATCACCATGCGCATCAATCGGCATTCCCTTAATCATGCTAATAAACATCACACCAAAGAAAAATGGAACAATCAGACTACCAATTGAGAGTGTCCAATTCCAAAACTGTTTTTGCTTAGCTGGAACATTCTTTCTAAATTCAAATGATACCCCACGAATAATAAGTCCAGTCAATATCATTAATAGTATCAAATAGTAACCACTAAATAATGTCGCATACCAGAAGGGATATGAGGCAAACAATGCCCCTCCAGCTGTAATTAACCATACTTCGTTCCCATCCCAAACAGGCCCAATTGTTGCAACAATTTGATCCTTCTCATTCTCATTATGTGTTAGAGATTGAACTGCCATCCCTACTCCAAAGTCGAAACCTTCGAGAAAAAAGAAGCCTGAGAATAAAACTGCGATTAAAATAAACCATAATAGTTGTAATCCACTCATTATTCAAATGCCTCCTTATCAAATGGATCAATCCGAGCAGCTCTTTTTTCTTGCTCATCGAGTTTCTCTTCATAATCTGGTCCCTTTCTAAGTTCACGAACAACTAATGAAATCATCGTTACCCCAATACCTGTGAACAAGAGAAAATAGACAATATTAGATATCAATAACGATGCAACTGAAACATTTGGTGAGATACTTTGTTTAATCGTGAATAAGCCGTAAACTGTCCATGGATAACGACCTAATTCCGTTACTAACCAACCAGTAGTATTAGCTAGGAATGGCGTGAAAGTACATAATCCTAAAATCCACAGCATCCATTTTTGTCGATATAAAAGCTGATTTTTCTTTCTCGTAAAGAACAGTCCCAGCAAGGAAACAAGTAGCATCAACGTCCCAAAGCCAGCCATTATTCTAAAACTCCAAAATAGTGTGTTAACTGGTGGATAATAGTTGCGGTTCCCATATTCCTTAACCAGCTGTTTGTTTATGGCATTCATTCCCTTAACAGAACCTGATGGCTCGTCGTATGCCAAAATACTTAATACATAAGGAACTTCAACGCCCCAAACACGTTTATGACCATTCTCATTTGCCCAAGCAACAAGTGTCCATGAAGCCGGATCACCTGAGTTCTTATATAAACCTTCAGTAGCTGCAAACTTCATTGGCTGCTCTTTTACTAGCTCCTTCATCTGCAGATCGCCTGCTGTTAAAACCGCGATTGATCCAAATAAGGCTACTAATAACCCGATATGCAATGATTGCTTGTAAAAATCAGGATTCTCAATTTTTTTCTTAAGCAATTGAAACGCTGATAATCCTGTAATAATTATCCCACCAGTTACGACTGCGGCAGCAATGACATGTCCAAATTCATACCATAATTGCGGATTCTTTAGAAGTGCACTGAAACTTGTCATTACAGCATGCCCATCTTTGATTGTATAACCCACAGGATGCTGCATAAAGCTATTGGCCGCCAAAATCCACAACGCCGACAGCGAAGAAGCTAAGGTTACAATCCACATAAAAGTAACGTGTAATTTAGGACTGACCATCTTCCAAGTGAAAATCCATAGTCCCAAAAACGTTGATTCCATGAAAAAAGCAAGCAATGCTTCCACTGCCAATGGTGCTCCAAAAATATCGCCGACAAACCGCGAATAAGCTGACCAGTTCATCCCAAATTGGAACTCTTGAATAATACCCGTCACAACTCCAACAGCGAAGCTTAATAGAAAAATATTACCCCAGAATTTCGTCATTTTAAGATATTTATCTTTTTTTGTAATAACATACATTGTTTCCATAATTGCAACTACCAATCCTGTTCCAATCGAAAACGGAACAAAAAAGTAATGATAAATCGTTGTCATCGCAAACTGAAATCGTCCAAGTTCAACAATACTCATACGAAACCCCTCCCTTTTGTTTTTTTAAGAACGTCAGTATTTCTCACACACCGTAAATTTATGTAAGAACATCAAACACATTCACTTAAAAATATACTACTATAATAAGTAAAATCAATTATTAGGCTACAAAACATTGTGAAAAACCTATTTTTTTATTCAATTTTAATATTACTTTCTATTTATCTAATATTCTCAATTATTCTTGTTTTAATTGCACTTAATTTGTACTAGTATTCTCTTACTGAAATATGCTTTTTTCTTTATTATTACAGCGATTTATAGTAATTTTGAGGAAGACAAATGGAGTACCGCTTTTTTATGAATAACTTTAAGCAGTCAGCACAAATTAGTTTGAGAATGTGCCTGAAGAAATAATACGTGGAACCATTTTTTGAGAAACTTTGTAAATAAACCTGGGAAGATTTCATATTAGGGGATGTAAATTATGAAGATATTAATTTGTGTAGAAAATCTAGTAATGGATGGACTTAAAAGAGTTGCAACAGTCATTGGCAATGAGCTTTCAAAAAAAATGGAAGTAACTTATTATTCTCTTTCAGATAACACTGCCTTCTTCAAGCTCACCGCGCCGCTCATTACATCAAAGTCTCCTGTAAATTCTGGAAAAAGCTTCAGAGGCAAGGAACCGTTTATTAACTATCGGGACCAAATAGTGGATTTGATTAAAGTATTGGAGGTTGGCGAATATGATGCAGTCATCTTAACTGCGGGTCTACTAACCAGCTTTATTCCAAAAATTAAAAAACAACTTCCCGATATCCATTGCATTGCTTGGATGCATAACAGCTATGAGACTTATATGAACAATTATTATCAATTCATGAAAACAGAATTCGTAGCTGGCTTGGCTGCAGCCGATAGATTAGTGGTTTTGACAGAACACGATCTGCAAGGCTTTTCGGAAAAACAGACGAAAACCTTAGTATTATATAATCCGCTCACCATTGATGTTACCAAATTATCCACATTAAATAATCCTATCATTAGCGCTGTATCTAGAATTGATACACCACAAAAAGGGTTAGATTTATTGCTCAGTACAGCTGAGCAACTACAAGATGGCTGGATTATCAAGTTAGCTGGTGATGGTCCTGACTATAATAATCTGCAAAATGAAATTAAGCGCCTAAAACTAGAAGATAAATTACAACTTTTGGGAACACTCTCAGATCAACAATTACAAGAACACTATCAAGCCTCTTCAATCTTTCTCATGACCTCACGTTGGGAAGGAATGCCGTTAGTAATCGGTGAAGCCATGAATTTCGGTTTGCCCGTTATTTCCATGAATAACACAGGTGCCTATGAATATTTACTAGACAATCAGTTTGGTATTATTACTGCTGACCATGATGTTGCAGACTTAGTTAAGCAGCTCAAACAGCTTACACAAAATAAAAAAACACGTGAGTATTGGGCAAAAAAATCTCGGGAAAGATCGCAAAGTTTTGTACTTCAAAATATTGTTGAAGAATGGCGGGTGATGTTGGAAGAAATCTGAATATTAAAAATTTAAGAACAGAGTTTCTTTCATCTACATTCGCATTACTTATAGTAAGGAATCACTATGTTATTTCAAGTTGGTAATTAAACTTTATCAACTTTTATGTGTCTCTTTTTATGGTTATATCAAAACAGCTATCTCAGAAAAAGTATCATTTTTTCTGAGATAGCTGTTTTATTGGAAACTTATATAATCCAGTTTACTCAACCGTTACACTCTTAGCCAAGTTACGAGGCTTATCAACATCATACCCACGCTGCAGGCTCGTGTAATAAGCCAATAACTGACAAGGTATAATTGCTAGTAGTGGCGTTAATAGTGAATGCACATCTGGCAAGATAACCTGATCACCATCTTCTGCCAAATTACGACTTACGATATTTATCACATTTGCGCCACGAGCCAAAACTTCTTGTGTATTGCTCCTAGTATGCTTTGCAGTTTTTGCTCCAGTAATAATTGCAATTACAGGAGTTCCTTCTTCAATTAATGCAATTGTTCCATGTTTCAATTCACCTGAAGCAAATCCTTCAGTTTGTACATAAGATACTTCTTTTAACTTCAATGCAGCTTCTTGTGCAACATCATAGTCAATTGCTCTGCCAATATAAAAAGCATTGCGTGTCGTTGCAAGAACATTTGCCGCAATCTGTTCATACTGGCTCTTTTCATCAACTAATTCTTGCATCCCGTTAGCAACCGTTGTAAGTTCATGTGCAACATCAAATGAAGTTGCAGCTGAAATGCCTTTCTCTTCACCAATTTTCTTCGCAAGAATTGCCTCAAGTGCAATCTGTCCAGTATATGCTTTAGTTGAAGCCACAGCTATTTCAGGACCAGCATACAATAATAATGTAAATGTTGCCTCCCGTGATAACGTCGAATTCTCAACATTTGTAATCGTTAAACTCTCATATCCCCACTTATTGACTTGTGCTAAAACTTGACGACTATCGGCAGTTTCTCCGCTTTGAGTCAAAAAGACAAAGAATGGTTTTTTGGACAACAATGGTGGATTATAACCAAATTCTGATGCTACATGAACTTCTGTTGGGGTCTTCGTTAATCCCTCAAAGAGTTCTTTACCAACAAGCCCTGCGTGATAACTCGTTCCAGCCGCTACGATATATAAACGATCTGCTTTTTTGATACTATCCAAAAGCGTGTCATCAATTGTAACTGACCCATCATCTGCAATATAATGCTTAATCAATGAACGCATTACAGTAGGCTGCTCATCAATTTCTTTCAACATATAATAAGGATATGCACCCTTTTCAACTTCAGAAGCATCTGTATCAACATGAAATGGCTTACGATCAATAACATTTCCCTGTGGATCTTCAATTGTTACACTTTGTGGTTTGACAATCACGATCTCACCATCAACGAGTTCAATAAAGTCATGTGTTTGATCAAGCATTGCAATTGCATCACTACATACCACATTAAAGCCATTACCTACCCCAATCAGAAGGGGGCTCTTGTTCTTTGCAACATACAGGGTTTCAGGTTCTTGGTTATCCATCAACAAGAATGAATATGAAGAACTTTCATCTACCAGTGAGATAACCTTTTTAAAAGCCTCTTTGGTTGCAAGATTTTCTTCTTTCGCAAATTTCGCAATCAACTGTACAATTACTTCGGTATCCGTGTCACTAGCAAATTTAACGTCTTGCAGATAAGTTGTTTTTAATTCTGCAAAGTTGCCAATCACACCATTATGTACCAAAAAGAAACGTCCATCTGCTGAAACATGTGGATGTGCATTCTCTTTGCTTGGTACTCCATGCGTTGCCCATCTCGTATGACCGATTCCACTTGTACCATGAACATCGGCCCCAATTTCTTCACGTAAGTCGTCAATCCGTCCTTTTTCCTTAACAAGATACTCTTTACCATCTTGCGAGTTCACATATATACCTGCAGAGTCATACCCTCGATACTCCAGACGTTGTAATCCATTCAACAAAATATCAACTGCATTTTTATTACCAGTAATACCTACTATTCCACACATACCAAAACCAGCCTTCCTAACCATTTTCTAATTAATTATTAATTTTCATTAAATTGGTCTATATCAAAATGTGATAATCTTAGCTTCAATACATCTAATATAGTACCTATTAATATGGTTGTCAAACTATAATTCAAATATTGGTATATAAAAACATATGACAAAAAATAAGGATATACCAAAAAGGCATACAGCTTCGTATAGTCTTTCAGCCGTATACCTTTTCTAGAAAAGAATCTAGTTATTTATTAGCAAGTGCTTTTTGATAAGAACTAACAATCTGTGTTACTAATTCATGATCATCCAATCCCGTTGTCTGTGCCACAACATCTGCAATTGGCTTATCTACGATTAACTTTTTCAAGTCTTGACTCTCAGTATCATTAGGCTCGTCAAAAGTATAAATCATCCCAACTGTCTCTAATAATGCTTCATATGATAGTCCTCTATCTTTTGCTTCACGAATTGGTCGAATGAACCGTTCGTCATATCCTAATTTGCGAATCGGAGTTCTTCCAACTCTTGCAATATCATCAGATAAATATTTGTTCTCAAACCTACCAATTATCTTACGTTGATATGCTTCATGGTTCGCACGATCAAAGTCCCATTTTGTAATTAATAAGTCGCCTGTCTCTTTCAAGACCCGCTTTAATTGCTCAAGAACTTGTTCATCGGCGATTGCTGAACCAATATCTGTATATCCTTTATATTTGCCTGTATATGCAACTGTTGCATGCCCTGTGTTTACGGAGAATAACTTACGTTCAATATAAGGTTCCAAATCAGGAGCATACTCTACACTCGTTAATTTTATTTCAGGAGCCTTCATCTGATGTTCATCAACAACCCATTCTTTAAATGGTTCAACTGACACAAACAAAGGATCTTCATGCTTTTGTAATGGAACAATCCGATCAACTGCAGCGTTAGGAAATCCGATTATCTCGTCTGCATACTTCTGATCTTCTTTAGCTAAGTGTGTGTATACTTCTTTCTTCAGGTTCTGACTTCCACCAATCATATTCTCACAGGCAATTACATCAATCTTACTCTCGTTACCTGCAGACTTCCTAGCAACAATTCCATCTGCAATTAATGGTGCAATGAATTTTAGAATCTTGGGTCCGATTGCTGTCGTTACAATATCAGCATCCGCGATTGCCTGAACAACCTTTTCTGGATTCTTAGCATTATTAATCCCGCTGACATTAGTTACTGTAATTTCTTTTTGAGATTCATCAGCCAACTGGATTGTGTAGCTTTTCTTCTCATTTAATACATCAATGATTGTCTCATTAACATCAACGAATTTGATTTCAAATCCATTAGCTGCTAATGTTTCTCCAATAAATCCACGTCCAATGTTACCTGCTCCAAAATGTACTGCTTTCATTATTTATCGACCTCTTTCAACAAGTTTATAATTTCTTGTTCCGATTGCGCATCCGCAAGCTTTACAACATTATTAACATCGCTACAAAAAAGTGCTATTTGTGACAATAAATTTAGATGTTCTCCATTTAGACCTGCTATCCCAAAGACTACAGTTACAACATTCTCATTCTGACTATCCTCTGAAAAGTCAACTCCCATTGGCACTTGAACAACTGAGATTCCAGTCTTCTTAATGAATTTCTTTCCATCTTCGGTTCCATGAGGAATTGCGATAAAATTCCCCATATATGTCGAAACATCATCATTTCTAGCAATCATAGATTCTACATATTCAGGTTCAACATCCCCACTATCTACAAGCAGTTTTCCCGCAAGACGAATAGCTTCTTCCTTGGTTGCCACATGCTGATCAAGCTTAATCATGTCTTTCTCTAAATCCATCTTCATCATCACTTTCCTTTCATTTCAATTTGCTCCAAGAACTGAGTAGCTATCAGGTCACGAACTTGATCCTGATTGCCCTTTTCAAAAATACCTGTAGTAAAGTTGCTCATTACGATTGCCCCACTGACTGTCCCCATCAAAATATTTTGAAAATCCGTCATTGGAGTTGGCCCCAGCATCAAAAGTATTCTACTGACTTTGATTGGAGCTTGATCCATCGCCAACATATCAATCGGCTTTGTGAGGTCATAAATATTGAAGAATGGGCGTTTTACATTGGAATTTGTAGCGTGAACCAATGCAATTGTTGCTCGCGGAATTCCAACTGGTGCTAAGCGTATTCGCTTTAAAAGTTCCTCTTTTACCACTTGTTTTTCATTTGTGATTTTTTCTGGAATTGAACCAAGTATCAAATCCAATGTACTCCCTAAATCACCTGTACTATTAACTCTAGAAACTTCGACTGAATTCGCAAACTCATTTGCTTCCTTTATCTCTTGGGCTAATCGCGTTAATTTTTCTTGACCTTTATCATATATGGCATTTGTCACTTTTTTATTTTGTGCTTCTACATACTCAAGCCGTCCACCGATTTTCCTAATTAAAGACTTAACTTGCTGAACTTCATCATCCAACAGGAGCGGGCTGACCACTAGATAATTCCAACCAAACCCTGGAAGGCTCACCGTTGACAAGATTAAATCATACTGACTGAGTTCAACATTATTAAGCTCTGAAACCTTTGCTATTTTAACTGCATGAATCTCAACTATCTCTCTTTGCAGACGGCTCTTCAAGATACTTGCTGTTCCAATTCCATTAGGACATACAATCAAAGTCTTCAGTTTTTGTATTTTAGAATCACTTGTATAGCTATTTGCGAAATATAATAGTATTAATTGTGCTTCCATTGGTGTAAAAATAAATTCAGGAAATACTTCGCGCAAAGCATCTTGTATTGCTTTGTAAAGTTCTTGATATTGTTGGCTAACATTTTCAAGTGTTTCAATTCTTGTATTAGGCAACTTGAGTGTGTTATTTTTCAGCAATAAGGTAATATGCTTGCTAAGCCTGTCAAACAAATCCCGATCGCGGCCAAAGTTCCACCCAAATGCATCTGAGACCCATTTAATCAATTCTTTAACATCATATGATATCTGTAACCCATAATCATCTGACCAGCTTTCAGCTGAAAAATGATAATCAAGGCCCTTCAACTGAACTGCTAAAAAATCAATTTCTCCAGATGTTATTTTTTCCTTTATTTCACTTCCAAATTTATCTAGTATTACTAAGACTTTCTGACGATACTTGAATATACTCTTTTGTTTTGCTGCAGAATAACTTTTTATGACTGTCGTCTTCATTCGCAGTATTGAGATTGCAACCAGCAACACCCACTGAACTTCCTGAATATCCGATTTTGTGGTATATTCTACCATTGCCTTTTTGAGTGCCGCAACACATTCAAACAAAATCTGTCTCGGTAATAAATTCAGAAAAAAGCTTTTAGCTGGTTTCTCATCAGTGGAGTTCAAATAATCAAAAAACTCATATTCGTTAATTTCATTTGTAAGAACTCCACATAATATTAGCCGCTTTTGTGCTTCCTCACCTGTACTTTGAACTCCAACAGACTTCCTCACATCCACTTTTATCCCATATTCTCTCAAAGCTTTTGCAATACCCTTCAAATCTCTTTGAATAGTATTTTCACTAACTCCTAGTGTAATGGCTAAAGAAAATATCTTAATTGGTTCAGTACCAAGCAGAAGCAGACAGACAACCGCCGCCTGCCTCTGGCTGCTCGACAAAGCAACCTCTGCAACCTGATTATTTAGTTCAGTCATTAATCTTTTTCGATTTTCATCTGATCCATGTAGCCAGTAACGCCCATCGTTGCTTGCAATACTTAAGCCATGTTGTAAAAGGTACAGTTTTAATTCTGAGAATTCCCGATATACTGTTCTTCTGCTAATCACCAACGAATCTTCAATCGCAGACATCGAAACACCCTCATCGTGCTTGCACAGCTTTTGCAGAATCTTTTTCTGGCGTTCTGACAACAAAATCAAGCTACATCATCCTTTTTAATTTAAATGTGCTACAACCGAATCATATTCGTCAGCTTCAAGCAAACTGGATACACTTAAAATCTGAACATTTGTATATCTCAATTTGAGATTCTTTTCTGCTTCCTTTGTCACTATAACCAAACGTTCTCTACTATCTTCAAGTTCATCTATTCCAATATTCTTGACTGGTGTCTTTCTACCAGCCTTCTTCAAACGATCTTTGAACATTGATGTTGCCATCGTAGCCGAACCTACTCGCTGATCGTGATGAATAAAGTCAACTTCTTTAATAGCTGTGAAGTTCAGATTTTGCAATCCTGTCTCGACTGTTGTGTCTTCATCAACAACAGTTGGTTTCTCTTCACTTGGAGAAATCTGGTTCAATGCCTTCAAGTTAAGAACTACTTCATCATATTTTGGACTGCTCAAGAAGTTATCAACTGAAATATGCATTGCACCTGGTGTCTTTTGTAATGCTCTTTCAGCCAATTCTGCCTGTGTAATAACAAGCAGTCCACTCTCGTCTTTCAAACGACTAATTGCGGTGTTTGTAACAGGAATATCTGTAATACCCGACTTTTTAACTTTGTCTCTCAACAAGGAAGCCCCCATTGCAGAAGAACCCATCCCCGCATCGCATGCAAAAATAATCTTTTTAACATCTTCATATGCCTTGACCTGTTCTGTAGCACTCTGACCACTAGCAGCAGTTGACGCACCACCCTTTGATTCAGACTTCATCGCATCCATCTGTCGTTGACGTGCTTCAAGGTCACTATCGTCTGTCATTGTTTTATCAGCCTTCAAGATTATTGCTGCAACCACGAATGATACAATTGCCGCAACCAAAACACCAATTAGAATCTTCAAATAATTTCCTTTGGGTGTCATCAATAAAATTGCGATGATTGAGCCAGGAGATGCAGCTGCTTTTAATCCTGTGTTCAATAATTGGAAAGTAAATGTTCCACTCACGCCACCAGCAATGGCTGCAAAAACTAATGCTGGTTTCATCAAAATATATGGGAAGTAAATCTCATGAATTCCGCCAAAGAATTGAATTATTGCTGCCCCAGGAGCAGATGCTTTCGCAGTTCCTTTACCAAAAATCATAAATGCTAACAAGATGCCAATCCCAGGACCTGGATTAGATTCGAGAAGGAACAAGACTGACTTGCCTGATTGCGAAGCCTGTTGAATACCCAAGGGTACCAAGATTCCATTCCCGATTGCATTATTCAAAAACAAGATTTTCGCAGGTTCGATGAAAATATTTGCAAGAGGTAGCATATGAATAGAAATAATCCAATCTACACCCTTACTCATGAAGTTACTCCCAGCAGTCACAAGTGGATTAACTACAAAAACACCAAAAATTGCTAATATCATTCCTAAAATTCCACTTGAGAAGTTGTTGTAAATCATTTCAAAACCAGACTTGATCTTATCTTGGAATAATTGATCAAATTTCTTAATACTCCAGCCACCAAGTGGTCCCATAATCATTGCTCCTAAGAACATTGGTACACTTGAACCGACAATCACACCCATGACTGCAATTGCTCCCACAACTGCACCACGTTCCTCATAGACCATTCTACCACCAACGTAAGCAATTAAAAGCGGGATCATATAATTAAGCATTGGGTTAATTAACGTCGCTATTTGCTTGTTAGGAAACCACCCAGCTGCCATAAAAATTGCTGTAATTAACCCCCAAGCAATAATTGCCACGATATTAGGCATAATCATTCCGCTAAGAGTGGTTCCTAGTCTCTGAATTTTAGCCTTAAGTGAACTCTTTGATTTCTTCATTTCCATTAAAATTCCCTCCTTTTTACATCTTTATTTTACTTTCTTGTTGCAAGCGTTTTCAAGACAAAGTAAATAACATTAAGTCACATTAACTTGTGCCAGTTTAAGTTAATGTTTTCACATGTAGGCTATTAGCTCACTCCTGCAAGTAATCTCAATTGTTTTTTAGATTATACTAAAAGAACTTCACCAGAAAATTTTCTCTAGTGAAGCTCCTTATTTTGAAGACTGGGTTAAAAATTAAATTTTGATCTAGTTTCTATATTTATAAACCAGCTCTTTAATAAACAAAATTGCAATCGTCACTGGAAACTCAATGACAGCTATGAAGAAAAATCTTTGCATATCATTAGCCTTATCCGCCAAAACTATAAACCAGAGGAATGTTGTGGCTACTAAGCCTACATAATTATAGAAAATATTCTTTAAAGCCATAAATTATGTCTCTCCTTTACTTAACAACAGTGTAAGTAATTTGTTGGAAATAAAAAATATGGTAATATTTATAATCTGAGATAGTAATTTTTATTACCGCTATTCGCAGCGTTTATAACTTTAGTTTTATAGCCAGATTAGCACTTAATTGAGTAGCAATTGTGTTCGCCCAGCCAGTGACTCCCCCAAAAACGTGGAGCTATACCAGCAATGACAATTTTAAGAGAGCCGCTTTCCTTTATGATTTTCATATTATATGCTAACTGTTTCGTCTGTGCTTTAGTTAGGGCTAGGGTATAGTGCACCAAAAATGTTTTTCCCATTGCTGACGAATACATATACATTGTACCACTGATAATGCATAAACTATTCTGCCCTACACACACCCATAAGTTCGATTACTAACTGCGTTGCTGATAGACAAAAAGAGTTAATGGCATAAAAACCATAATAATTATTACACCACTGATAAGCACTAGAGTAGCATTATTACTCCAATTACCAGTTCTCAAAATTGTTCTGATTGCAGTAATTGTTAGACTGACGGGATTAATTCTAACTAGGGATTGCAAAAAACGTGGTAATGTATTTGTTGGAATAAAGGCATTAGATAAAAACGTCATCACTAGAATAATAATCATTGATAAACTGCCAATTAACTCCGCATTCTTGACCATTAAGCCAACTAAGGCAAAAATCCAAGAGATAGACCAGCCAATAAAAATAGCTAATAACATAACTATTACAAGTGTAGGAATGTTAACAGATGGTCGCCATCCCATCAAAAAAGACGTTGCTAATGTCATTATCCCAGAAATTAGTAGTCGAAACATGTCACCTACTAATTGTCCTGCTAGTGGTGCAATGGGTGAAATTGGTAAGGTTTTAAACCGGTCAAAGATACCTTCATTAATATCTTCACGCAATTGTTGTCCAGAACCTGAAGCAGCATTCAAGATACTTTGGACCAAAATTCCAGATACCAGCATCGGTAAGTAAGCATGTACACTACCCGCAATAACTCCCCCAAACAGGTACCCGAACAACAGAGTAAAAATCACTGGTTGAATAATAACGTCACTGAGGTTATCCGGATTATGCAAAGTCTTTAGTAAGTTACGGTGCGCCATGGTAAGTATATTGTTAACAACATAATTCTTTGTCAAGTTTAACTTCATAATTTTTCTCCTTAATTTTTACCAATCGTCATTTTCAAAAAAACATCATCCAACGATGGAGCTCCAATCTTCAGGTTGCTAATTAATATTCGAGCATCTTGAAGCTGATTCAATATTGGAGTAACTAACTGCATATCATTATTACCAAGTAATACCGTCAGTGTTCGCTCGGTAACACTAACAGGTCGTTCTAAAATACCTTGGACAATACTGCGAGTTTGCGCAACCATTTGTAAATCTGATACCTCTAACCGAAGTTGCATCCCACCTACTTGCTGCTTTAGTTCACTCGGCGTCCCGATTGCAATCATTTTGCCATGATCAATGAGAGCAATTCTATTTGCCAAGTGATCTGCTTCCTCCAAATATTGGGTTGTTAACAAAACAGTTGAACCACTCGCCACCAGTTTTTGAATAGCATGCCACATCTGTGTTCGTGTCCTTGGATCTAACCCTGTTGTTGGTTCATCCAAAAAAAGTATATTAGGATTTCCAATCAAGCTAATGGCTAAATCTAAACGACGACGCATCCCACCAGAAAATGTAGCTAAAGCTTGATCAGCTGAATTAGTTAAGTCAAAATCCGTTAATAGTTCGCTCGCACGGCTAGATGCGGCATTACGAGTTAAACCGGTTAATTTACCAAATATCAATAAATTCTCACGTGCGCTTAAATCTTGGTCTATCGCCGTGGCCTGCCCGGTCACACTAAATTGTTGACGTGCCAGTCGATTCTGCGTCATCGTGTTAAATCCATTCAAAAAAATCTCACCCTCATCTTGATGCAATAAAGTTGTCAACATCTTTAAAAGCGTGGTTTTTCCAGCTCCGTTTGGACCCAACAAACCAAATATCTCACCTCTTTTTATAGTAAAAGAAACGTTGTTCACTGCTTTTTTTTTCGCAAATCTTTTCTGAACATTCCTTACTTCAATCGCCTCATAGCTACACATGCAGCAGCACCTCCTTATAATTAATCAGGTAACCTGATTAAAAATATAGTAAGGCCACCTGATTAAAATGTCAAGGAACATTATTATGAAATTTCGGAATGGTGTATACTGAAGTAAACGTTAAGGGTAAGATTAATTATGAAAAATAGAGTCAAGGCGGAACTAGCTGCAGGAAAATTAGCAGAATATGAACAACTTAGTAAAATTTATGATGATATTGTTAAACAAGTTCGTCCTCATTTGACAGTTGAAGGTCAAGGAAAAATTTTGCTGGCACTGGCCGACGAAAACCATCTATCTCAGCACCAACTCGCAATACGTTTAGGAATGTCACCTCAGTCTACCAGCGAATTTGTCTATAAACTCGCCAAACGAAAGCTAGTAACTTTAACCAAATCACAAAAAGATCGGCGCGTAAATTTGATAAATCTAACTAATGCAGGTAGACAAGAAATCGAATCTGCTGATCAAGAAATTCCACCATTTGTTGATACCCTCTCTGAAACCGAACTGGATCAATTAATACCGTTACTTACTAAAATCACAACGGCTATGTATGCAGATATTGATGCAGCTAACCCCACCTTGGGAGTTAAGTTTCATAAGCTACTTGCCAGTCGATATTTAAAACAGTTTAAAAAATAGCTTTCATATTTAAGCAACTCTCAAGAGTTAGATTTTTTTGGATATTACTTATTCAACACAAAGACTGAAATACCTGTAATGCCTCTTTCTGGGGTATTGTTAGTTTTTCTGAGAAAATAAAAAAACCATTGAAATATTTCAAACACATCATAAAGAAAGATATAATATTTTTCAGATTAAAACAAAAAGAGCCCTAATCATAAAATAATTAGAACTCCAATGTTTGAATTTACCAATAGTTCCAATGAAAAATCAAAGATTCTTACTCTCTTTGGTAGAATTCTTTAGTTTGGGGATTATGACCCCGTTTCCTTATTAACTCCAATTGAACGTATCCCATAAGTTAGAAATCTACGTGTATCTTTTTAAAATCCTCTATGCCTTTGAAGGATTCTTTTTCTTTTCAACCTGTGTCCCCATCTTCATTTGATCATTATATCCCCAGAACCATGTAACCAAGAAACTAACTACTAAGGCAGCCAAACTTGAAAGTAAGAATGCATAAAAGCTGTTCAAATCTGAAGAATTTTTTGGATCAAAGAATGAAGAAAAACCAATTAATGAGCCAGTAAAACCAAACATATTTCCATGCATCAATCCTGTAACCAATCCACTTGCAGCGGAACCAATCAGACCTGAAATAAATACCTTGCGATAGCGTAAATTAACACCATATATGGCTGGTTCTGTAACACCACAGAAGGCGGAAATCGCGGCCGCAAAGCCTAGGCCCTTGATATCATCTTTCTTAGACTTAATTGCCACAGCCAACACTGCCGCACCTTGAGAAACCATCGTTCCTGAAATAATTGCATTTAACGCACTTTCGCCACTGCCAGAAATCTGTTGCGCAACCAATGGTACAACACCCCAGTGCAAACCAAAGATTACCAAGATTTGATAGAATCCACCAATAACTGCTCCACCAAACCAACCTGAAATGTGAACTAACCAATTAATAAAATCAGCAATCCCGTTCGCGGCTCCTTGAATTACGGGACCTGTAATAACCAAGGTGATTGTACTAACAACTAAAATTGTAATTAAGGGTGTAAAAATCATTTGTAAATAACTTGGAAGACTTTTCTTGAGCCAATTACCAATTTCTTTTGCAAACCAAGCTGCTAAAATCATTGGGAAAATCGAATAAGTATAGTTCAGAAACTGGAAGTTAAATCCACCTACCGAAAACATCGTCTTGAACTTACTTCCCCACTCAATAATCTGCGGATATGTTAATACTCCACCGATTACAGCTGTAATAATTGGATCTCCCTTCATATACCTCGCAGCTGCAAAGCCTACGAAAACAGGAAGAAAGAAGAATGCTGAATCTGCCATTGCACTAATCGTAAGATATAATGTACTTTTTGTACTTAATAACTGACCCAATTGGGGTAATGTCAATAATGCCAAAATTCCCTTAATAATGCCAGAAGCAGCAATGACTCCAATTACTGGTGTCATCGATCCTGTAATAACTCCAATCAATTTATTTATGTTGCGTGTTATCGGATTACCATCCGTACTCGGTTTTTTTGCATCATTAGCGGCACTGGTATCTGTGTCAGAATCAAGTTTCTTCGCAAATTCTGGTCCTAATTCTTCTACCACCGCATCATAAACATTTGTTACCTCGTTTCCAATCACAACTTGATACTGCCCAGATCCCTTTATCACATCGATTACACCTTCAGTATTCTTTAGTGCTTCATCTTTCGCGATACTTTCGTCCTTCAGATAAAATCGTAATCTTGTGATGCAATGAATCAAGTTATCTACATTTCCTTCTCCACCAACATCAGAAACAATTGTCCTAGCTAATCTTGAATAATCTTTGTTTGCCATCTTGCTTCCTCCTAGTTTTTTAACTTCAAAGTCCCAACTATCTCACCAACTGCATACTTTTTCTCCTCAACATCAAGGCTTTCAAGCTTATCATTGGAATTCGTGATAACTACCATAACAGTTGCCAATAACCCATTTCCCTGAATTTTTTGTCTATCCATTAACACTAATCTCTGTCCAACTTTGACTTTATCACCAACTTTAACTGGAACAACAAATGGTGAGCCTCCAAGTTCAACCGTATCAATTCCTAAGTGCAAAAGCACCTCTAATCCATCTGAAGTTGTCATACCTATAGCATGCTTTGTTTCCGCAACCACAGATATTTTGCCATCAAATGGAGAAATGATTTCATTGGCATTAGGTTCAATAGCAAATCCCTGCCCCATCGCTCCTGTAGAAAAAACCGCATCCTTTGTTTTAGAAAGCGCAATCAATTCACCTGAAACCGGAGCATGAATCTCTACCACATCTACTTTCTTTTTGAAACCGAACATTAATATCCCCTCCAAGTTTTTAAACGCTTACATACATTTTCTCTTATCTTATAGCTTGTATATACATCTGTCAAATAATTAAATATCATTCCCTTGTTAAATAGAATTATTAAATTTGTTGATTGCATAGACAAGAATGTTATAATAAAAAGAAAACGATTACTTAAGGAGGAGTATCTTTGCAAAAAAATACAAATAAACAGAATATCATCGCTAAAGATATTGCAGAAAAAATCCACCATGGACTCTATTCTCCAAAAAAATTTTTACCAAGTGAACATCAATTATGTGACCTATATGGTACTTCGCGGGAAACAATCAGGAAATCCTTAGATCAATTAACTGAACTTGGCTTAATTCAGAAAATAAAGGGACGTGGGTCACTTGTTTTAGATATTCAAAAATTCACATTTCCAATTTCAGGAATCACCAGTTTTAAGGAGTTAAACAACTCTCTTAGCATGCATGCAAGTACCAAAGTTTTGAAGTTAGAAAAAAGAAAAATTCCAACATCTTTAATAAAAGAAATTACGCCTCCAACGCGAGATGCTTTCTATATTGAACGGCTCCGTTTGATTGGAAATGAACCTGCTGTTTTAGACATTGATTATTTGTTAAGCCCCCCGGTTACTGAATTACCCGTGTCAGTAGCTGAAGATTCGATTTATGCTTATCTTGAAAATGAACTTAGTTTAGAGATTTCATATGCCACAAAAGAGATTACTGTTGAGACAGTTTCTAAAGCCATCAGTTCTAATTTAAAACTAAACTCTGATAATATCGCAGTGTTGGTCAAGAGCTTCACTTACCTTGCAAATACCAACCTACTGCAAATTACAGAATCATATCATAATCCGGAAAAATTCAAGTTTATTGATTTTGCAAGACGGCGAAAAGTCATGATTCATGATGAGTTAAAGGAGCATCGCTATGAGTAAAAAAAGAGATCTCAGTGAATTAGGGAAAAAAGTAATTTATCAGATTTATCCCAAGTCATTTTATGACAGCAACGGCGACGGAATTGGTGATATTCGTGGAATAATTGCGAAAATAGACTATTTGATCAGTTTGAATATCGACATGATCTGGTTTAATCCTTTTTTCATTTCACCGCAAAATGACAACGGCTATGATATTGCAGATTATTACAACATTGATTCCGTCTTTGGCACAATGGACGACTTTGAAGAATTAGTTGCAAAACTTCGGGCAAATCATATTGGTGTAATGCTTGATATGGTTTTTAACCATTGTTCAACATCACACCAATGGTTTCAAAAGGCCTTAGCAGGAAATCAAAAATATCAGAATTATTTTTATATTCGTTCAACAAAAAAAGATGGTTCCCTCCCCACAAACTGGCAGTCAAAATTTGGTGGCCCAGCTTGGTCAAAGTTTGGTAATACTGACAAATTTTATTTACATCTATATGATCCAACCCAGGCTGACCTTGACTGGCACAATCCAGATGTTCGCTATGAAGCTGCAAATATTATCAATTTTTGGCAAAAAAAAGGAGTCACTGGTTTTCGTTTTGACGTCTTCAACGTTACTGGCAAATCCGAAACTCTTGTTAATTCAAATGGCGATGAAGCTGCTGAAAAAAAGCTCTATACAGACACACCCATTGTTCATAAATATCTACACGAACTGAATCGAGCAAGTTTCGGACAAGATTCTCAAATTATAACAGTTGGTGAGATGTCCTCTACCACAATTGCAAATTCAATTGATTATACGAATCCTAAGAATCAGGAACTTTCCATGGTTTTCACTTTCCACCATCTTAAGGTTGACTACAAAAATGGTGACAAATGGCAAACTATTCCTTTTGATTTTATGAAACTCAAGGAATTACTGTTTTCATGGCAGGAATCTCTTGATAAAGGACATGGATGGAATGCATTATTTTGGAATAACCATGATCAACCGCGAGCACTTAGCCGCTTTTGCAATACACAAACATATCGTATTCAAAGCGCACAAATGTTAGCTACGGCCATTCAGCTACTTCGAGGAACTCCTTTCATCTATCAAGGTGAAGAAATCGGTATGCTTAATCCAGACTATACTTCCATTGAAGAATATGTTGATGTTGAAACCAAGAATGCCTACCATATACTGCAAAAAAGCGGTTTTTCAGAAAATGATGCATTTCTAGCTGTTAAGCAGAAGTCTCGTGACAATAGTCGAACTCCAATGCAGTGGACTGCTGCCAAATATGCTGGCTTTTCACATAACAAGCCATGGCTGGCTTCTACTAATCAAGACACTATAAATGTCGCGGCTGAACTAGATCATGGTAAGATATTCAAATTCTATCAAAAGCTGATTGCACTCCGAAAAAGTGAGCCACTTATCAGTGATGGTCACATTATGCCCTTGTTGCGCGATGACCAAAGAGTTTTTGCCTATAGCAGATATTTGGCTGATTCTGCATTAGTTGTTCTTACCAACTTTTATGATAAAACCACAACGATTGAACTACCATCAAAATATAAAAGACGTCACGGATCAGTTATTCTTTCAAATTACAATCGAACTCTAGGAGAACTGCCTAGAGTACTCACGCTAAAGCCATATGAATCACTAGTTTTTAAATTTAGTTGATCATTCTTAACCATTCCCTAAATTGTTTATCTACTTAAAATGAAGTATCATAGTGAGGTATGAAAACTTTTTAGTTGTGAAGGAGAAGTTGTATGTTTGACATTATAAAAGCGATTATTCTTGGAATAGTTGAAGGTATTACGGAATTCTTGCCGATTAGCTCTACAGGACATTTGGTATTGGTCGATGAATTCATTAAAATGGAACAGTCAAGGGCTTTCGTTGACATGTTCAACGTTGTAATTCAGTTGGGGGCCATAATGGCTGTTGTTGTTATTTACTTCAACAAGTTAAATCCGTGGGCATCACAAAAAAACTCACTTGAAAAAAAGCAAACTTGGACTTTATGGAAGAAAGTCATTGTTGCAGTTATTCCTTCGATGATTGTTGGTTTGCCGTTGAATGATTGGATGGATTCGCATCTGATGAACTGGCTAGTTGTCTCGGTTGCACTGATCTTTTATGGTATTCTTTTCATTGTCATTGAAAATCACAATGCACACGTTCAACCAAAAGTTGCAGATCTAAATACGCTATCATATAAGACGGCGATTATCATTGGTTTGTTCCAGGTTCTTTCATTGATTCCTGGAACTTCTCGTTCAGGCTCTACTATCTTGGGCGGAATCATGGTCGGAACATCTCGTTACGTAGCTGCAGAATTTTCATTCTTCTTGGCTATTCCAACAATGTTTGGCGCTTCATTGCTTAAGCTTTATAAATATTTTAGTCATGGGGGAAGTTTAGCTGGTCTCCAAGGTATTATCCTTGCAGTTGGGGTTATTGTTTCATTCGTTGTAGCATACGTTTCTATTAGATTCCTGCTTAATTACATCAAGACTAAAGACTTCAAGATTTTCGGTTGGTATCGAATTGTCTTAGGTATCGTTGTGATTGGATACTTCCTTATCTTCCATTAATTAATATAAGAAGACTATATTATAAACTTTAGAGACTGAATCAACGCTAACTTTTGATTCAGTCTCTTTATTTTTTCTCGAAAAATATGGTTCGTGAGTCAAAACTTCCTATCTGTTTACTAAATTTATAAACAGTTTCTAATCATTTTTCAGCTTAAATGAAATTAAATCATTTTTAAATGAACATGATGAATTTTACTATAATCAAAAAAAATTATAAACTAGATAAGGTATACCAAGGAGGTATTTCATAATCGTTAAGAAAACAGAAATAAATAAAGACGGAACACACCGGTCACTAAGTAATCGTCATGTACAAATGATCGCTATTGGAGGAACTATTGGCACTGGCCTATTTTTAGGAGCTGGAACTACTATTTATAAAACAGGACCTTCAGTTTTATGGGTTTATTTATTTTTAGGTGTTTTCTTCTTTTTCATGATGCGTGCCATTGGTGAAATGTTTTATTCTGATCCCACACAACATACTTTTGTTGCATTTATATCGCGTTACTTAGGAGATACACTTGGGAGTCTCGCGGGCTGGACATATTGGCTAGGTCTCATTTTTCTTTCAACAGCTGAATTGACTGCTGTTGGAACATATGTAAAATACTGGTTTCCCAATTCTTCTGCATGGCTTGTTGAATTAATTTTCTTATTCGTTTTAGTTATAATTAATTTAGTTGCAGTCCGCTTTTTTGGAGAAGCAGAGTTTTGGTTTGCTATGATTAAGATCATTGCAATTGTCGCACTCATTATCACCGGTATTTTCATGATTTTTACAAACGCTAAAACTCCTTTAGGACATGCTAGTCTTAACAATATATTCAGGAACTATCAATTATTCCCCAAAGGAGCTTTTAACTTTATTACTGCTTTCCCGATGGTTTTCTTTGCTTTTCAAGGAATAGAGTTCATCAGTATTACAATCGGTGAAGTTAAATCACCACATTCTATTATCCGCAAAGCAGTTAACGAAACTCTTGTTCGAATCCTAATTTTTTACATTGGTGCGCTTGTAGTAATTATGGGCATTATCCCATGGCATGCATTAACTGCAGAAAAAAGCCCTTTTGTGCAAGTTTATCAGTTGGCAGGAATTCCGGCAGCAGCAGCTATTATTAATTTTGTTGTTTTAACAGCTGCTGCCTCTGCTTTGAATAGCTCCATTTTTTCTGCTGGGCGCCACTTTTATCAATTGGCGCTTGAATCATCTCATCAAAGTTGGTTAAATCAACAATTTGCACATATTTCTAAAAATGGGGTTCCAGCAAGAGCAATTATTGCTTCAGCTATCTTGGTACTGATTGCACCCTTGATGAGTATTTTAAAGGGGATTAGTGAAGTTTTTACAATTGTTACTGGCGCCTCTAGTGATCTTTACATTATAGTTTACATTTTAGCTCTACTAGCACATCGGAAATATCGTACCTCTAATGATTTTTTAGCAAATGGTTTTCTTATGCCAGCCTACAGAATTACAAGTATGGCTACTATTATTTTTTTTGCTTTGGTCTTTCTTAGCTTGTTCCTAATTCCTGCAGATATTCCCGGAGCAATTGGAGCCATTATCTGGATAGTCGTTTTGTATAGTCTCATCTCAATAAATAAGCGTAAACAAATATAACCTAGACTACCTCTTCAAAAAGTTGTATTATCCTTCAAAATTTAAGTATTATTATTAAGGTTAATATGTATAAAAAGACCTCAGCTTTTTTAATCTGAGATCTTTTTTTGTATAAGCATTTCCCACAAGTCACCCATAATTAACGATAAATTGCTCAATGACCTTTATGTTTTTGCTTTTTCTTTGCTTGTCGCATTTCAAAAGCAAGTACTTCTTTTGCTTCCCTACCGGCCTGCTTTATTTGCTTTTTCTTAGTCTTTCGAATCTCTATTTGTTTCTGTAATGCAAGTTGTGCTTTCGTACTTACACCTTTCTCAACACTCTTCCTAGCCAGACGTTGAAGTCGCTTGGGATTAATTCTCTTTTCTAGAACAAGAGCATTTGAATCACTTTGCCGAAAGAAAACCACTCTTGACCAATGATTAGTAACTAGAGTATAGATATAGGTTAATTTAGGTTCTGAAGTTCCTAAGGTCACTTGTCCAACTTCATAAACTGAAGCATAACGCCTCTCAAAAATAGCCTTATAAAACGGTGGGTCAAATATAATGGTTAATGAACTTTTAATAGTTAACATTAAACATCCTCCTTAAAATTAATTAAGAAAGATGGACAACCAAGGAGGCAGGTTACTGATAGCCGAATCGCTATGTCCGGACTACCAACCGAACCGTGTTTTTACTTTCCATTCTTATTTTAACACGAAATTATTCGTAATTCTGATACTATTTATTCGCCCATCAGTTAATTTTCAAAACAACAATCTAGCTTATTTTCAGTACACTACAAAAAGGGATCAAATTAAAATTCTTTTAATCTGCCCCTCTAACTATTACGAATAAATATATTTTATACATCAAAATTTTTTCAGTTTACGATACGCACTCATTTACAATAACCTTTGTTTCACATGAAACCAATAAAATCTTTTTTTACACCTTAACCTGACAAGACTGATCAATCATATCCGCAGCCATTCGGCCCTCATAGATACCCCAAATTACAAGGCTAGCACCACGACGGGCATCTCCAGCCACATAGACTCTTTCTTGATCTGTTGTAAAGTCTTTATTTATTTCGGTAATATCAAAAGCATCAATCACCGATTGTTCAGCACCAGTAAAACCAAGAGCAATCACTACAAAGTCTGCTTCTAGTTCCTTTTCAGTTCCCGGAACTGGTTTGTACAACCGCGCTTTGCTTATAACAGTCTTTCTAAGCTTCCCACTTCTACCTTTAAAACCAATTGCAGTTGTTTCATAGATAGTCAGGTCTTCCTTGATTACACTATCCGCTTCCTTTTGACCGTAACCTTTCTTTGAAACAATCGGCCATTCTGGCCAAGGATTGCTTGTTCGTCTTTTCAGAGGTGGCTGTCGACTGATCTCAAGCTGTTTAATATCTGTTGCCCCTTGTCGCACTGCTGTAGCAATACAATCAGTTGCAGTATCACCACCACCAACAATCAGAACCTTCTTACCCGCTAATTTCTGGCTTGCAGCTACACCATCTTGTAAAACTTCTTTGGTAGCCAAGGTAAGATAATCAAGTGCCTGCATAATCCCCTTTAACTCGCGGCCTTCACCATTAATGTCTCGAGCTTGGCGTGCACCGACGGTTAATAATACTCTAGCATAACTCTCCTTGAGTTCATCGGCAGTAATGTCAACTCCGACATTGGTGTTCACAACAAACTTTATTCCAACATCTTCCATCACCTTAATTCGGCGCGCAACAATATCTTTAGGCAACTTCATATTGGGAATTCCGTACATTGCTAATCCACCTGGACAATCGTCTCTTTCAAATACAGTTACATCATAACCATACTTGTTTAGCTGCCAAGCGGCTGACAAGCCAGCCGGTCCACTGCCGACAATCGCAATCTTGATGCCATTTCTGTGGAGTGGTATCCCGCTTTCTCTGACCCAATCAAATTTAAAACCTTGCTCAATAATAAATTTTTCGTTATCTTTAATTGTAATTCCTTTACCATGAAGTGCTTCATTACAAGCAGCTTCACAAGGTGCTGGACACACCCTCCCAGTAAACTCAGGAAGTGGGTTAGTTTTGGTTAGTCGTTCAAAGGCCCGCTTATCCTCACTCCGGTATACCAAATCATTCCATTCTGGAATCAGATTATCATTAGGGCATCCACTAACAGCCTTACCACCAGCATAGAAGAAACCTGCATGACAATGCGGAACTCCGCAGTTCATACAGCGAGCAGCTTGCTTGCGTCGTTCTTCATCACTAAGTGAGTTCTGCATTTCTGCAAAGTCTTTAATTCGATCTTCCACAGAACGTGTGGGGTTATCTACACGCGGGTATTTCAAAAAACCAAACGGATCTGCCATTTTCGTTCCTCCTTACTTCATGATAGTTGGCTGAACACCCACAATTTCGTCAAATGCTTTTTGCTTCAGCTCTTCGTCAGTAACATTTTTGCTTGCATATTTAGCCATAATCTCATTGATATGTCTGAATTCTTTAGGATATACCTTTACAAAATGACCTGCTTCTACTTCCCAATTATCCAATATAAACTTGGCTTTTTGCGAATCAGTGTATCTAAAATGTTTACGCAGTAAGTCTTTGACAATCTTTTTATCCTGCTCATTATCAATCTCAAACAACTCAATCATTTCCAAATTACATTGTTGTGGGAAACTTCCCGCTGGATCGTATACATATGCAATCCCACCAGACATTCCAGCTCCAAAGTTCCTTCCGGTTGAGCCTAAAATCATCGCAATTCCATTAGTCATGTACTCACAACCATGATCGCCAATTCCCTCGGCAACCACATGTGCACCCGAGTTCCTAACACAGAAACGTTCACCTGCTCGTCCGTTAAAAAATGCTTCACCGCCAGTGGCACCAAAACAAGCAACATTGCCGACAATTGGGGCATTGCTATAAAGCTGTTGGGCAACTTTGGGTGCGCGAACAACCAATCGACCACCGCTTAAACCTTTGCCAACATAGTCGTTTGCTTCCCCTGTTAGATCTAGTTCTAACCCACGAGTAATGAATGCGCCAAAACTTTGACCAGCCACTCCAGTATATTCAAATTTAAGCTGTCCGGCAGGTAGACCTTCATTGCCAAAGCGTTGTGCAATCCATCCACCCATTCTTGCTCCAACAGTCCGCATTCGATTATTAATTGGCTGCTTAATAACAACAGGCTGTTCACTTGCCAGTGCCATTTCGGCAAAAGCATTCAGTTCTGGCCATTGATACTTAGGGACAAATGGGTCAACTGATTTGCGTTCAATTCCAACAGATGTACTTAAGATTCTGGAGAAATCAAGTGACTTAGCTTTCCCTTTAGCAATAAAGCGTGGAGTAATATTTTCAGTATGTCCTACCAATTCATCAATCGTCCGATATCCCAAAGAAGCCATTTCCTCACGTAAATCTTGGGCGATGAATCGCATGCAGTTCTTGACATGCTCCGGTTTACCAATAAATAACTTACGTAATCCTGGATTCTGCGTTGCTATTCCTGTTGGACATGTATTAACACTGCATACGCGCATCATAATACATCCTATGGATACTAAAACTAATGAGGCAAAGCTGAACTCTTCCGCACCAAGCATAATTGCAATTGCAACATCCCGGCCCGTCATTAACTTGCCATCTGTTTCAATTGTTGTTCGCTGCCTCAAATTATTTAAAGCAAGTGTCTGATGAGCTTCCGCCAATCCCATTTCCCATGGAAGTCCCGCATCCCTAACAGAATTACGCGGAGCAGCACCTGTTCCTCCATCATATCCACTAATGGTTACCTTATCCGCTCCGGACTTGACAACTCCTGTAGCAATTGTTCCTACACCTGTACTTGATACGAGTTTGACAGTTACCTTTGCAAAAGGATTAATCTGCTTCAAATCATGAATCAACTGTTTCAAGTCCTCAATTGAATAAATATCATGATGAGGTGGTGGTGAAATCAGGCGCACTCCAGGAACAGAACCACGAATTTCTGCAACCCATGGAAAATTCTTAGTTCCAGGAAGTTGTCCACCTTCTCCAGGTTTTGCCCCTTGAGCAACTTTAATTTGCAGTTCTTCAGCACTCATCAAGTATTCAGCATTCACGCCAAACCTTGCTGATGCAACTTGTTTGATCTTACTATTGAGATTTCTTCCATCTGGCTGCAGCTTAAATCTTGCACGGTTTTCCCCGCCCTCACCACTATTACTCTTAGCATTTAATTCATTCATCGCCTGTGCGATACATTCATGTGCTTCTTTAGAGAGAGAACCAAAACTCATTGCCCCCGCCTTGAATCTTTTCACAATTTGGCTGACTGGCTCGACTTCAGACAATGGCACCGCATCGTGCGTTCCTCCTTTAATCTCCCATAGTGAACGAAGAGTAGTTGGTGAATCTTGCTCTTCTTTCCTCACATCTTCAACATATTCCCTATAAATCGCATAGTCGCCTGTGCGGACAGCTTGTTGAAACTTGTACATCGTCAAGGGATTATACAGGTGATGTTCTCCATCACGCCGATACTTGAAACTCCCGCCTGACGGCAAGTCTTCAATCGCTCTTGTATTAAATGCTTTACGATACCTAACTAGATATTCCTCTTCAATTTGGTTTAAAGATAACCCACCAATCCGACTTTCAGTCCCAGTAAAATACTTATTAACTACCTTCTCAGAAAGGCCAACCGCTTCAAATAATTGTGCACCCTGATAACCGATAATGGTAGAAATTCCCATTCTACTCATAACCTTAACGATTCCCTTTTCAGCCGCTTTTCGATAACTTTCAAGCTTATCTCCTAGGTTATAAGAAAGCAATGTTGCATAGGCACCATACGGATGAATTGCTGATGCACCATATCCAAGTAACGTTGCAAAATGATGAATCTCACAAGCCTCACCCGTGTCAACAATAATTGACGCCAATTCTCTTTTTCCTTTACGTACCAGATAATTATTCAAGCCTGAGACAGCTAACAATACGGGAATAATCAATTGTTCTCTTGTTGCTCCGCGGTCACTCAAGATTAGCAGATTCGCACCTTGCTCAATTTGTGACTCAGCTTCCTTGAACATATCATCTAGTGCCTGCTCTAAACGGTTCGGTCGCCCTGCAATGTCATAACAAATTGTTACAACAGCAGCCTTGAACCCATTTTTCCCATTCAAATGTCTTAACTTCTCATATGCTTTCGCATTTAGAATTGGTGAATCAAGTTTGATTTTTTTTGCATTTAGAGGAACATCCTTTGTTATATCTCCGTCTGCACCAAGAAACATCTCAGTTCCAATAACTAATTTCTCTCTAATTGCATCAATTGGCGGATTAGTGACCTGTGCAAATTGCTGCTTAAAGTAGGTAAATAGTGACTGCGGTTTCTTACTTAACACAGCCAATGGAGAATCATATCCCATTGAAATAATTGGTTCCTCACCCTTTTGAGCCATTGGAATCAATGCATCACGAATAACATCTTCCGTATAGCCATGACGTCTCCATAATGTCCGCAGTGCGCTTTCTGAGATGTTTTCATCAACGTCTGCTTCTGATAGATCATCAAGCGTTAATTGTTCATCTTTAAGCCACTTGGTATAGGGTTGACTACTTGAGTATTTTTCTTTAATCTCTGCTGTTCTGTAGAACTTGCCTTGACTAGTGTCTACAAGAATCATGTCAGCAGGTCCTAAGATTCCTTTTTCAATAATATCCTCTGGTGCAACATCATAAACACCTGACTCAGAAGCAACCACCAAGAAGTTGCCTTTTACAAGATTATATCTCGATGGTCGTAATCCATTTCGATCCAGTGCCGCACCAACTTGAACCCCATCTGTGAAACACAATGCTGCTGGGCCATCCCATGGGGCAACAAACCCTGCATTATATTCATCAAATGCTGCTTGCTTTGCAGACACGTGGGCATCCTTGCCCCAAGCCTCTGGAACCATCATCAACAGAATTTGTGGAATATCCCTACCATTTCGGTACAGATACTCCATACAATTTTCTAACTTAGCCGAATCAGAATCTTCATCGTTATATATTTCTATATTATGACTCACCATCCAATTTTCAGTTCTCTTCAAGGTGTTGATCTCACCATTATGAGCAATAAATCTAAATGGCTGTGCACGTTCCCAGCTCGGAAAAGTATTGGTAGAGAAACGCGAATGAATCAATGCAATTGCAGATTCCATCGATTCAGCGTGTAAGTCTGGAAAGAATTCTCCTACTTGGTAAGCATGCAGCATTCCTTTGTAACAGATGGTCTTACTTGATAAACTTACAATTGCAAATTCTTCAGCAGAGAAGGTCTTTTCCAAGTGCCTACGTAATCGAAAAAGGGAGTCCTCATATTCTCTCCCTGGAGCTATATCAAATGGTTTCCCAATGATTACCTGCACAAAACCTGGCATCGTTTTTTGTGCTGTTGGTCCACAGCTCTCATATACGTATGGAACATCTCTTGCTCCAATAACACGAAATCCTGCATCGCTAACTTCATCTTCAATAGACGAGAGCATTGCTTCTTTTTCAGCCTGTTTTTGCGGTAAAAAGAACATCCCAACAGCGTATTCACCAAAAACTGGCAAATTTATCTTCTGCTTATTAGCGTATGTTCTAAAAAAATTATCAGGCATCGCAAATAATATCCCTGCTCCATCCCCCGTATCAGGCTCTGAGCCTGTACCACCACGATGATTCATTCTCTTCAACATAATCAGCGCTCGTTCGATTAATTCATGACTTGCTTTCCCATCAATTTGGGTAATAAATCCCATCCCACAAGCATCGTGCTCAAAGGATGGGCTATACATCGTATTATTGGAATTCTCCATCTTTACTCCCACCTTGCTAACAATCTGACTTCAATAAAATAAAATATCGATTAAACACTCTAATGTTCTTTTAATTCTAGTTATAAAATAATAAAAACACAAGACTAATCCCTCTATTGTTTGGAATCAAAAGAAATCTAACATCAAATGTTAATTATTATTAGCTGAAATTATCATTTCTATTTTTTCAAGCTCATTGTTATTCCATAAAATACGAACAATTATCTATAAATTTACATTTTATTCATTAATTTGCTTCTAATTTTATCGTGGATATTACTATAATTAGTTTTTATACTTAATTTAGATTAGATTTGACTACATATAGGAAGAGGCCAGATCAAAATTCAACTTTTGACCCAGCCTCCTAATACATATTCCATAAATCAATGATTTTCGTCTATTTTCAAATTAGCACTTAATTTCTACCGCTGCATTCCATATTATCCTATTTAATTTAAACCACAATTTCTGTTTACTTTCCTTTGATATAATTCTGACCATCCGCAGCTGGTGCAACTGCTTTGCCTAAGAAAATTACCAAAACAATAATTGTTATCGCATAAGGTGCAATTTGGAACCAAACTGAATTAACATGCGATAACACAGGAATGTAGGCACCTATAATTGGTAAGCTCTGAGCTAACCCAAAGAATAGTGCTGCACCTGTCGCACCTAGGGGATTCCATTTCCCAAAAATCATGGCTGCTAACGACATAAATCCCTGCCCTGAAATAGTACTTGCTGAGAAGTTCAGTGTAATCGACTGTGCCATTACAGCACCGCCAATACCGCCAAAGAAGCCCGAAATCAAAACACCCATGTATTTATACTTAACTACATTAATTCCTAACGTATCGGCAGCCATTGGATTCTCACCAACAGATCTCATTCTTAACCCTAAACTTGTTCGGAAGAAGAAATACCAGCACAAAACACCAACAATAATTGCAATAAAAGCGATAAGTGATGTATTCGTGAATAAAACCTTCCCCACAAACGGTATCTTGGATAAGATTGGAAAGGTAAAGCTGCCCATACTCTGATTGATAACAGGTGTTTGTCCCTTGCCCTCATATAGAACTCTTGTAAGAAATACTGCCAGTGCTGGTGCCATAAGATTCAAAACCGTCCCACTAATAATGTGGTCGGCTCTAAAGGTAACAGTCGCAATAGCATGTAGCAATGAAAACACCAATCCGAATAAGGCACCAATAAACAACGATATCCACGGAGTAAGGCTTCCAAAAGTACTTGCAAAAGTTAAATTAAATACCGTGCTTCCAAACGCTCCAATAATCATCATGCCTTCAAGACCAACGTTAACGACACCACTTCTTTCAGAGAAGGTTCCACCTAGGGCAGTGAAGATCAGAGGTGCTGCATATACAAAGGTCGTCGAAAAGACTGTCATTAAAATAGTTGTCAAACTCATTTTTCAGCACCACCTTTCTCTTCCCTATTCTTACGCTTGAACCATCCCTTTTTAGCTATAAGCTCAAATGCATACTTGATACCGACAAAGAAAATGATTGAAGCAATAACTATATCAACAATTTCACTTGGAGTATTAGAGTATACTGAAATACTTAGACCACCAATTTGTAAAGCTGAAAAAAGTAGTGCGGCAAAGACAATTCCAATTGGATTTTCGGCTGCTAACAATGCTACAGCCATACCATTATAGCCAACATTAGGCAAGTTATTAGAGACTGAAATATTTTGAAAATTCCCCAACCCATCAATAGCACCACCAAGTCCTGCTAATAAACCAGAAATTAGCATAGCAGTAATGATTGTTTTCTTTACATTGACACCTGCATATTGCGAAGCCGATTCATTTAACCCAACGGCTTGAATCTCAAACCCCGATTTAGTTTTATTGAAGTAAAACCAAACCAAACCCACAACTGCCAAAGCAATAAAGAAACCCCAATTAAAGGTTGAATTATCGGTAATACGTTGTAAAAATGGTGTATTCAAATTTGCTTTAGCAGCAATGTTTGGTGAAGAATCACTGCCTTTGCCAGCCAGCCAACTCTTCACCGCAAAATTAACAATGTACAAAACAATATAATTCAGCATAATTGTGGTAATAACTTCACTAGTTCCAAAGTATGCACGTAAGATCCCAGCAACCATAGACCATAAGCCACCCGCTAAGGCACCACACAAAAGTGCTCCAATTATCAAAATGATTGCAGGCAAGTATGAAAACTTCAGTGTAAAAACAATTGCACCAAACCAGCCAATCAGATACTGTCCTGGGCCTCCAATATTGAAAAAACCAGCCTTACTTGCTACTGCAAAACCCAAAGCAGTTAAAATTAAAGAAATCATGTTTCGCAGCGTTTCACCAATTGAATAAACACCACCGAATGACCCAACCAATAGATTTTGGTAATTCTGAAGCGGATCATATCCAAATATTAGCATCAAAATTGCCCCAACTATAAACCCGGCCAAAACTGAAACTAACGGTATCGTCAATCCTTTAAGTGATTTAGTATGCACTGTATGTTCCCCCTATCTTTCTTGTTCGATTGGTGTTTTTCCAGCCATCATTAATCCAAGTTCTTCGCTAGATGTATGTCTGGGGTCAATCTCACCCACAATTTGGCCTTCATGCATTACTACAATCCGATCCGAAAGCTTCAAGATTTCATCGAGTTCAAAGCTGATTAGAAGCACTCCGCGACCAGCATTTCTTTGCTCAATTATTTTCTCATGTATATATTCAATAGCACCTATATCAACACCACGAGTTGGATTAGCTGCAATTAAAAGATCTGGGCTAGCAGAAATTTCTCTTGCAACAATTACCTTTTGTTGATTACCTCCGGAAAGATCACCCGCAAGTTCTTTCTCACTTTGTGAACGAATATCAAAAGACTTAATGAGTTGCCTGCCCATCTCATTAATTTTCTTATAATTCAACAGTCCATGTTGACTGGCAGGCTTTTTATGATAGCTTTTCAAAACCAGATTCTCCGCAATTGTAAAAGGAAGTATTAACCCAACATTTTGCCGATCTTCTGGAATACAACCTATGCCAGCTTCTGAAATTTTACGAGCATTAAGATTTTGCAAAGCCTTGCCTTTTAACTCTACGGATCCTTTTTTTATTTTACGCAGGCCCGTAATTGCTTCAATTAATTCACTCTGACCATTTCCATCAACCCCGGCCACACCGACAATTTCTCCACTATGGACAATCAAATTCAAATCCTTAACTTTGAGTAATCCATGGGCTTCAACACTCAAGTTACTAACTGCTAAAACCGTCTTCGACTTATCAGTTTCTTCCTTTTCCACTGCAAAGTTAATTTTACGGCCAACCATCATTTCAGCAAGCGTTTCTTCTTTTGTCTCTGCAACTTGAACAGTTTCAACAACTTTCCCCATTCTAATTACTACGCAACGATCAGCAACTTCCTTAATTTCTTTAAGTTTGTGCGTGATAAATATAACTGAGTTACCTTCTGCTGCAAGTGCACGTAAAATTTTAATCAACTGCTCGATTTCTTGAGGCGTCAATGCCGCTGTCGGCTCATCAAAAATAAAAATATTTGCTTTGCGGTACAATGCCTTCATAATTTCGACTCTTTGCTGCATTCCAACTGTAATATCTCGAACTTTTGCATTCACATCAATATCCAAATGATATTTCTCTGCCAATTTTTCTATATCGTTAGCCGCTTTTCGATAATCTATCCTTGTTGCTTTCGTAGGTTCATCACCGAGGATAATATTTTCAAGTACAGAAAATGCTGGGATTAGCATAAAATGCTGATGAACCATCCCTATCCCCAATTTTTTAGCATTTCTGGGATTGTCCATCTTGACACTTTTGCCATTAATTAATATTTCACCATCAGTTGGTTCCAATAAACCTGAAAGCATCCCCATCAAAGTCGACTTACCCGCACCATTTTCACCTAAAAGTGCTAATATTTCACCTTTTTTTAATTGTAATGAGATATCATTATTTGCTTTGTAACTACCAAATTGTTTCGTGATGTGTCTCATCTCAACGACATAATCTTCCATGTGATCCTCCTTAAAGTTCATCGTTCACCCTCTGCACTAAAATGGTGAAGAATTGGTAATCCCCCCAATACTTCACCATTTTATACAAACAATTGTTAATTAATAGTACCAAAATGCATTTATCAATTGCAACCATTCTTTAATCTATTATTTAGCGCTAACCTCAATTGTCCCATTTTCAATCTTCTCTTGATATGATTGAACTGCCTTCCATGCACTTGCAGACATGTTATCATTTACAAGTCCAACACCATTGCTCTTAAGATCATAAGTCACAGTTTTCCCACCAGGGAATTTGTTCTTCATTGCATCATTCGAAAGGTCCTTGACGGCTGTTCCAACCTTTTTAATGGCAGAAGCTAAAGTAACGTTACCACCTTTGTATTTACCATCGGCTTTTTGATCTTGATCAACACCGATAACCCATACTTTTTTACCATTTTTTGCTACATTCTTCGCAGCAGTGAAGACACCAGCACCAGTCCCACCAGCTGCTTGGTAAACAACATCTTCATTATTGTTATACATTGCCGTTGCTAACGATTGACCGACATCAGCTTTTGTAAATGAACCAGCATACTTAACGTCAACTTTAATATTAGGATTTACAGCTTTGACACCTTGCTCAAATCCCTTTTGGAATGTTGTAATAACATCACTTTGAATTCCACCAATAAAACCAACTTTATTCGTCTTTGTTGTTTTAGCTGCAGCAACTCCCGCAAGGAATGAAGATTGTTCTGTCTTGAATGTTACAGAAGCTACATTCTTACGATTGCTTACAACTGAATCAATAATTGCAAAGTTAACATCGGGATTTGCTTTTGAAGCCTTTGTAATAGCATTATCAAGCTTGTAGCCAATTCCAAAGATTGTTGCGTATTTTGCCTTAACTAATTTATTAATATTTGGCAAAAAGTCTGAATCGTCAGTAGATTGAGCATAATTGTAACCATTAATACCCTTTTGGAGATTGTGACTCTTTCCCCAGCTCTCTAAGCCTTCCCATGCCGACTGATTAAATGACTTATCATCGATCCCACCGCCATCAGTTACCAAAGCTGCTGAATGTTTTGTTCCCTTGCTAGATGATGAACTATTTCCACAACCCACAAGAATTGCCCCTGCCATCATTGTCGCTGCTAATACTGCTAAGACTCTTTTTTTCACTAAAATACAGCCCCCAAAAATATAATTTTCTTAATAATCTAAAGTATACACAATTGGTTATGTAGAATCAATATGTTTTTTACAATTTTTTTGTAATCGTTCGCTTTTTACAAAGCATTTTCTAACAGAAGATGTCAGCTTATGAATAATTATCTATTTTGACGAACGGTACCATTTTCTGTATAATTCATTTTGCATTGAATTAAAATATTTTATGGAGGTCTAAATAACATATGTCAGAAAAGGTATATTTTAATCATGATGGTGGCGTCGATGACCTAATTTCTTTATTCTTGCTTTTGCAAATGGACAACATTGATTTAATTGGTGTCGGAGCTGTTGATGCAGATAGCTATGTAGGACCATCTGTTCAGGCAAGTCGTAAAATCATAGACCGTTTTGGACATGGTGCTAACCTAGCCGTGGCAACTTCAAACTCTCGCGGTGTTCATCCTTTCCCAAAAGAATGGCGTATTTCAACATATTCCGAGAATGCATTGCCTATTCTCAATGAAAGTGGCAAGATAATAACTCCTGAAGCCGATGAAGCGGCTCATTTAGACTTACTTCACAAACTACAAGATACCCCAGATAAAGTCACTTTGGTCTTTACTGGTCCATTAACAGACCTAGCTCGTGCGTTAGAACTTGATTCAAGTATTACCGAAAAAATTAAGCGCCTTGTTTGGATGGGCGGTACATTCTTAGAAAAAGGAAACGTTGAAGAACCTGACTCTGACAACACACAAGAATGGAATGCTTTTTGGGACCCTGCGGCTGTTAAGACTGTTTTTGACTCAGATATCCAAATTGATTTAGTTAGTCTTGAAAGTACAAATAATGTCCCATTAACCCAAGCTGTTCGTTTACACTGGGCAGCGCAACGTCGCTATCCTGGCCTTGACTTTATTGGCAACAGCTATGCCTTTGTTCCTGAACTAGGCCTCTTTGAAACTTATTCTACCTATTATTTGTGGGATGTTTTAACGACTTGTTACTTCTACGATTCAAGTCTTGTTAAAACCAAAGAAGTTCACTGTGATGTCAGCACCAAGACTCCTAGTGATGGACGGACTTTCTTAACAGAAAATGGGCGCAAAGCAAACCTTGTATATGATGTAGATAATGAAAAGTTCTTCGCATTGATTGATAAGTTAGCAAAAAAAGTTGACTGAAACCATTTAATTATCTATGTTTGTCCTTTTTAATATTATTCATTTTGGGGTATAATGAGCTGATATAATTTCAAATCGGGATTTCTATAAAACTTATTCTTACCTAAAGGTGAACTAAATGACAAAATCAGCTGAACATAACTTACCAAGTACCATTGAACTAGAACGTAGCGTACAGCTATTCAAAGCATTCGGCGATCAAACACGCTATAAAATTCTTTCATTGCTATCCAACAATAATTTGACAGTTAATGAAATTGCTGATGAAATTGGAATAACACAGTCAGCCATCTCCCATCAACTAAAGCTTTTGCGTCAAACTGGACTAGTGAAAGGGATTCGTGATGGTCAAAAAATCAACTATGAACTATCCGATCAGCATATTATTACGATCTTTGAACAGGTTCGCGAACATGTCCGTGAAGGAAATTTATAGGTTACTATAAAAACTTCTGTACCTTCTTCTATTTTCTAAAAGGATAATAATTTTACTTTCTCTATACATGTCATTTTAAGCACAAAAAAAGAGATATTAAACATTAGATTAGTATTTAATATCCTAATTAACAGATAACATTCTTCAAGCTGGGACTGGGTCAAAAGTTAAATTTTGGTCTGGTCCCTCAATTTAGTACGAATAAACGTGCTTAACTTATTATAGGATATTTGCAGTACCCTTTGAAAAATACTAGAATATATCTGTATCGAAGAAAGGCGGAACTATTATGATTATTATTAATGTTCTTTTAAAAGTTATCCCTGCAAAACGCGAAGAATATCTTACATATGTAGAAAATCTAGTTAATAAATCTCTTCAGGATGAGGGAAATGTTTTTTATTCCCATTTTGAGGATATATATCAAAAAAACCAGTTCATGATTGTTGAAAATTGGGCTAATCAAGCTGCAGTTGAGGCTCATAATAAAACAGATCATCTGCAAGATTTTCTCAAAAATATTGGAACATATTTAGTTGAAGATTGTAAAATTAATGTTGCTGTAACTGATACAGAGGGTTAAAACTTAGAAAGTATTTAAGCCCAAGAAGAGATAAAGGCTTATTTGCAAATTATATGCTGAGTTATTAAGGTAGTACAAAGTTAGTACTCAAATTTTGGCTTATGGACATGTTTATAAGAAATAAATAGAGAGATGGAGTCAAATTCCACTCCCAAAGGTAACATCTTTACAGACAATACTAATTTCATAACGAATAATTACCTATACCTGTTAAGTCTCCTATTTAACTATCTTTGCTATTCTTCATCAAATAAAATTGTTACTTCTTTGTTTGTTGAAACCTTTACTTTTGCACCGTAAAACATGCGACCTAACTCCACTTCGTTGTCTTTCAAAATAATTACGATAACGTCGGTAATATCAGTTGGACTGGTAACACCTACAATACCAGTATCGCTAACAAGAACATTACTATCCTCATTAGTGATAATTGCCCAACCATTAACTTTAACTTCTTTTGTTTTAACTGCCATAATTACTCCCCCCATCTAGTTTCCTTATTACTTTACCTACGTAATTCGAAAATTATATTAGAGAATGCCCCCCTTTAAAATATCTTTTTTTGCGTGTATGAATATCCTCACTACTCTTAAACTTAATAAATTTATATCAGTAAAGCCAGACTTGTCTACTATGTTAGTGTTTTTCAATTATCCGAGCGCCGTTACACACATTCCCATGTAACTATTGGGACTAAACGGGCGCTGGTATCTGAAATCGCAGTTTGTGCCAAATGAAGATACAGATCTTTCTTTAGATATAGTATTTAATTAATATTGTTGTTAATTAAATCAACAATATCTTCAGGCTTATCAACTCCTAAAACTAAACGAGTATACTTTTCATTTTTTAACTGAATTACTACTGGTTTATTCTCTCTTTTAATATTAAAAAAGCTTTCTTCACCATCTTTTTTAAAACTACCAGCCCAATAACCTGGAAGAGATGTGCCTGGTGCCCTTAGTCCCTTGCTATCATTTAGAATTCCCGTATCAATAGAAGCCCCAAGCACATGTTGCATTGGAATTTCTATTTTATTTTTTAATGCCGCTATTTTGTTAATACCTTGTGGAGCCACTAATAACTTATGATTTTGTATTTTTACTATATTTAACATTTTAGCTACCTCACTTTATTAATCCACTATGTTTTAATAATTCTAAGCCTATTTTTTCTGCTATCTTTTCGTTTTGATGTTCTGTATACCAAGTTTGGACAAGATCGTATACTTTTGTATTTCTAGATGTCACCTCTAGCATTGCCACTATAAGAAGCCCCCATTTTAATTGATTGTTACTCCCTTCTAAGCTTAATTTGAGAGCAGAAATAAACATACCCTGCTTACTTCCAAATGTTGCATACAAACTACCTCGAAGAAGTCCTGTACGTTCAACAATGTCATCTAGTGACGTGCCATTATACCCTTTTTCTATAAACAATTGCCCAATTTGAGAAAGAACATCGCTTGTGTCAAAACTTTTTTTTCTTCCCATAAAACGAATTATATATTTATTTGACTGATTAGTCAAATAAATATATAACAAATTGATTCTGCGGAGGATAGCTTACAAATAGACCTTGAAATTAAGCAACTCATATCTGTACTAGATTAAAGTGTAAAGAGACCTTAGTTAGGTTTGATTTGGCATGTTATGACAAAGTTAGGCGGAGTATTTTGACTTATGAAACACGTTTATTCATGATAAATAGAGGGCTGAATCAAAATTTAACTTTTGACTCAGCCCTCTAAGTAATTAATCTGATTCATAGAATAATTCATCAACCTTTGTATCAAATACCTTGGCTAATTTGAAAGCTAGTTCTAAGGAAGGTGAATATTTTTGCTTCTCAATAGCATTTATTGTCTGTCTAGAAACATTACAGGCTTCTGCTAACTTTTGTTGAGACCATCTTTTTAGTACTCGTTGCTCGTATATATTGTTCTTCAAAATTATGAATACTTCCTTTTATTGATGGAATAGCTAATCATATAAAGGATTAGACTTAACCCAATATAAAAGATTGGATCCCATCTAGAATAATTAGACAACTCAGGATCAAAAAGATTACCAAAAGCAGAAAACGCAAGTGTCATCATTAATCCAATCCATGAAAATGTAATTGCTTTAGTTCTAATTAAAAACTCCAATTCTTCAACCTTTTTCTGGCTGATTGGTTTTTTACCTACAAAGAAGGAAAGTATTCCTATTACTAAAATTCCTATTGTTGTTTCTATTAACCAGCCACTTAAAATACTAATCATTAGATAAATATCCCCTTTTTTAAAATGTTAAAAACAATAGTCATATTGTAAAACATATTTTACAGTAATGAGTGCACTATTGCAAATGTTAATTCAATATTACATTTCAGTACTTACAAATTAAACAGCTCAAATATGTTATTGGCACAAGAATGGCTCTTTCCTTCGATTCAATACCCAGGGCGCCATATCACTGAAAATCAGTTCTACAAAACCATGAGTAAGGTTGGTGATCTATTAGGAATTAATTATCTAGGTACTCATACCATGCGTAAAACAGGTGCTTATCGCGTTTATACGCAATCCAATTACAATATTGGCCTAGTCATGCACTTGTTGAATCATTCCAGCGAAGCTATGACGCGCTTAGATCAAGCTAACCAAGAAACCATGCTGGATCAAATCGATTTTGGTTAGCAATTTTTTATTTGGTCGCAGTTATTACAAAAGTTGGAACCATCGGGGTACCCCACCAACCGTTGTACCCAGCATTCACAATATTAACGTTTTGATATTCCAAGTCTTTAAGAATACGCACATATTTACTAGTTTCGTATCCTATATCCATAATTACCAACTGGCCTTTTTGTTTTTGAACTCTTGCTATGTTTACAAGCGCTTCTTTTCGTTTCTCAAATGGCTTAATATTATGCAGTACCAAACTAGATATAATCAGATCAAATTCATTATCGTTGAATGGCATGTCTAAGATATTAGCTGTTTTTAGCTTCGCTTTGTTAGACAAATTACTACTGTCTATTATTTTTTGAGTAGCTTCAATTGAATTGCTTCCCTGATCCTTGTTACTCCAGATATCAATTCCTATTATTTCACTTATGCTTGCTGCTTGTTTGTTAAATTGCAACATAAAGGCACCGTGACCACACCCAGCATCTAATATCTTACTGTCGTTTTTTAAATGAATACTGTTAACAATAGATTGCATTATTCTATACTTGCCAATTATGGAGGTGTGCATATATTTAAGCCCGCACAAAATTAATACTAAGACCATAATGGCTGAAACAGTGTTAAAACCACTTATTAACATAACAATTCCAATAATTAAAGCTGGGCCAAAGAAAAAAGCCAATCCTATTGGTGCATCTATCTCTCTAATACTTTTCATTAAAAACTCCTATATTAATGTATTTATCCTTTAAAGCATACCATATTGAATCAAATTGATTTTGGATAAAGTGAATTATTTTTTAGTTGTTGCCGAAGGTAACTTCTGAGACGCATTTTAAGCACAAAGCTCCCACCAGATTATGGTGGGGTGTAAGTGCGCATTGACCTCATTTCACTTGGTCTTCTGATTTCCCATTGATTAGTTTTAGTGTACTATTATCTTTTTAATTTAACTAGGAGGTTATCTTATGGTGTAAACATCAATTCAAAAACAAGAAACTAAGTTAAAAACCCTCAATCAAAAAATTAAAGACAAAAAAATAAGATTGAACAAAGACTTGGTAAGCAAGTTATCAGTCAAGCTAATTTAAATTATGCTAATTTGTCTAATGATAGTATCAAGTCCTTATCCAAAAAATTAGCCTTGTAAACTTCACGTTAATCTTACGTATAGTATTAACCAGCTATTAATTCATTCAACGATTGCAACGACGAAAAGCCAAAGAAATTCGGTTCCCTTTGGCTTGTTTTATGTAATTGGTGCATTATCTCAATTCCGCTTAATGTTTTCGCTGCTGTTAGTAGTGTTTGAAAGCTTGCAGACTTCACTAATACACGCTTGATTAGTCGATGATCTTGTTCAATTAAATTATTTCGGTATTTAGAACATTGGTGTTTTTCTTTCGTTAATAATCCATCTTTAATCACTTGCTTAATTGCTTTTAAGGTGGCTCCATATTGATCAGTAACTAGACAATTAGGGCGACCATAGGTCCTCAGTAATCTCTTCAAAAAATGATAAGCTGACTGATAATCACGATGTTTTCGTAGTTCAAAATCTAGGGTTAATCCATGACTGTCAATAGCACGATAGAAGTAACACCATTGACCTTTGATTTTGATGTAGGTCTCATCCACCCGCCAACTTTGATTATGCGAGCAGCGTTGTTTATACCATAATATTTTGAATAGTGGGCCATAATAGTGAACCCAGCGCATAACAGTCGTATGATGAACCGCAATTCCACGATCGCGTAGGATTTCAACGATGTCACGATAGCTCAATGCAAATCTGAAATAGTAGCCAACGGCTACCAAAATAATATCTTTCTGGAAATGCCGCCCTTTAAAATAATTTTTCATCATAGCTACCCTACTTTTTAGGCTAATTATACCCGAAATAAGTTAAACTGAAAATTTTTGCACCAGAACCTTCAAGATTATCCAATTGTAATGTTTATTTATTAGTCGAAGTGTCGCCATTTTTTATCTAAAAATGCATATTGAACATCTATGATGATTAAAGCTTGTTTTCCACTCATGATGTTCTTCCTCAAAACAATCTTGTTGAATGATATCTTAAATCAGCAACACGATCTATTAACAGACGGCGTTGATAAAATACCATCTCAAATGCTCGCGTATCAAATTGGTTGACAATATTTCATCGTTATATCGTGGAAAACGATGAAAAACAAGGCAAAACTGTTATAACTGCAATGCGCAAGTTTAAGTCGAACAACTTGGGGGGATTATACCTAAAATTAAATCAAATCGAGAATTTTTGCACCAGATTCGTTGGTTTTTCTATATATCAGCAAATGACTAAATGTTGGAAAAAACAGATGCCTTATAATTATTAGAATAGGTTATTCCTTATTGTGTTATTTATTTTTTAAAATCTTGTAAGTAGAAAAGGCAATAACCGGCATGGCTAATATTGTGATTCCTATTGTTGCGTTAACTTGTTCAGGATAGTCAACAAATGTTATGAGCCAAAAAGCAGCAGGAAATAACAATGATGCAATCAAGATAGATATATATGTTTCATTTTTCATTGTCTAGTCACCTCCCTAGTAGATATTATTCATTAACGATAATTATAAACAATATTTTGCCAAGGGCTATTATTACCATCATTATACCAATTTATACCACTCCATTCTAAACCTTTTCCTTTATTCTTAGCTGTAACTAAATGGTTATAAAAATTGACACGGGTCGGTTTAGTCAAATAAATAGCTATCCCCCAAAGTGCAAACGCAGTGCGTCCTAGGCCCCCCAACTGTTTTATTGGAGCAGTAATCAAGGCACTCCAAGTCCCAAATCCGTCAAGATAATAGTTTCTCTTATCAATATGTGGAATTAAGGCTTTAACTTGTTCCTTTGAATAGTAAAAAGTTGCCTTAATTCCTCCATAATAGCCTCTTGCTTTTATAGTAGATGGCTTTGTGTTTACTGTGGCTGCACTAACATGTGTTACAAAGGGTGTAACTGATTTTGGCTGAACGGCCATCAAGAAATTCATTAATAACGGAATCACCGTAATAGTGATCAGGGTACGAGAAAATATTTTATTTATTTTCATAGGATTCTCCTTTATTATAGTAATAACTGTAGTAAAAATGATTGAGAAATTAAATCAAATACAATTATTCTTGTAATAATTGTATTTTGCTCAACAGACATTTCTTTTGTAACAATCCACTGAACGATTACAAGAAATGCTGCAAGAAATAATAAAAAGCATGAAATTTTTTTGATAAGTGATATACTTTTCTAACTTCTTTTATTTTATTATTATTTACTTTAGCTAAAGTATCGATCGCGTATTTCTATAGTACAATGATAAGAATGAGTCTATAAGAAACTAATGGTTTACATTGAGGTAACAACGTGTTTACCTCGAAAAGGATTGTGTATGTTAAAACCTGAACTACTAAAAAATCAAGATTGCGTGTGAATTTATCTCAAAATGATATTGCTGTAAAATTAGGTGTTACAAGAAAATATGTTTCAAAGTGGGAGAATGGGAGAGGGTATCTCGAAACCGATAATCTTGTGGAGCTTAGTAAACGGTATAAAATACCATTGGATTCATTATTTAATTCAGAAGAAAAATTAAAGTTACAAAAATCTCCGGAAAAAAGTGAATACGAAGGCGTTATTTTATTTGTGTCGACTGGAGTTGCTGCTCTAATACCATTCCTAGAAATATTTTTACCCATGTATGTTTTGTATAGAAATAAGAAAGAGAATAGATATTATCGAAAGGAAGTTTTTATCGCTAAAGCTTTTTTAACCCCCACAAGTAAAACTTGTGTTTTATTTAACGTAGTAAAATTATTAATTATAGCCCTTACAATATACATTTAGGGCCTATAATTAAAAATAAGCCATACAAAAATCACATCGTTAATAACCGATGTGATTTTTCATTGGTTTTGATTTGAAAAAATATTCCTGACGTAATCCTTATTTAACATGGGTTACGTCAGTTGACCGACTATGAAAAATTAACTACGTAAACCTATTGGTTCTCATGTAAAAAGAACGTTCCTTATGTTCCTTACTTCATCTATCTACCCTATAAGAAGGGGGGAGATAGATGAAAAAAATTTGTATTTATATAGCTATTGTTCTAATATCCTTTGTTTTCTGTATTGAATCAAACAAAACTACAGGAAAGGCTGATACATTTCACGTCAGTCACACAACAAGTTTTGTATGGAAAGCTAGTTGCAACGTAAGTACTTCTGATGCTGTGATTAAAAAAGTCACTAATATTGATGTCCACGCCTTAACTGGCCATTTAATCAAGGTATATCTTACTAAAGACTCCAATTATCAATATACTCTGCATATAACACAAAAAATAGGAATACTAACTAGTATGTATGGTCTCCGGCTGAAATATTCTAGCCATAAGATAATAGTAACCGTTATTTAACTTTTACCACCGTAGTTTGCGAAGGTATCAACCAGTTTTCTACGGTGAAAGCATATATATTATATGAACTGACCAAAATAACTAAAACTGACGCAATGATAATAGTTTTATAAAAACTGTTGTATTTGTTATTACGCCATAATATATAAAAAGGCACAATTATTCCTAAAAATGGAATTAATGCTGAAATAACAGCGGCAATAAATAGTAATATACCTTCATCTTTATTTTGGTATAGTCTGGTGTTTACTAATTTTAAAGTTTTTCTTTTTTCATTAATTTTGGTATTATTTTCCTCGATTTTATCTTTTAGCTGCTCATTTTCTTTTAGTAATTCATCAATTGATATTTTATAAAGATCACTCAATGCAATCAAGTTATCCAAATCAGGATAACCTCTATCATTTTCCCATTTTGAAATAGATTGTCTTGAAATATGCAAAATAGTAGCAATTTCATTTTGGGAGAATCCATTTGATTGACGTGCATTTTTTAGTTTAGTAGCCATATAGCTCATACTTTTGTCTCCATTCTTTTTCTATAAAAAATTAATAACTATTAGGTAAACTCATAATTTACATTAATGTATGTAAATTATTGCGTTCTTTAAAAAAGAGAATGACTTGTTAAAATTTAAATGTAACTTGCATGCAGATTACAAACTTGGAAAATAATTAAGAGGCAAATATATCAGATAAACAAGTTCTAACAAAAGGCTCATTCTATGTATAACTATTCTATCATTTTTTGGAATAGACGAAGTGGTAATTAGCAAAAAAATAGAACTGTAAATGAATGCTTTTAATTTCTGATAAAGTAAATATTTGGGGAAACATGTATGAAAAAACATTCAAGGAATCTGTAATTATGTTTATGCCAATTACAGTAATACGGTTGCATCATCAGTATCTGTACACGCAGATGTTGATGTACCTAAAAGGTTTGTCAGCAAATTTAACAAAACAAAGCATTGTAAGTACCTTTTCATCACATATCAATACTTTGAATAATGATCTTCACTCAGGGAAATACACTGTTCAAAGTAATGGTGAATTAGTTAATTCTTCCGATTCTAATTTTTATGTTCAGGGAGGAGTAACTAAGGACATAACTTACTGGTGGGGTAAAAAAAGATATACAAGTACATATGCGACTAATTTATGGATTGATAAATTAAATAGTGATGCTGCTCTTAACGCTGGAGCTGGTATTATTGCTGGAGCTGTACTAGGCGGAATCGGTGGTGTTCCTAACGGAACTGGTTTTGCATACGCTTGGAAATTTGCAAGCGATATAAGCTATGTTAATCATAGAAGTAACCGAGGAATTGTTGCAAATATAACTTGGGCTTTAACCTATTCAATTCGAAAACAGTAAGGTGGTTTTAATATGAAGTTTGATCTTTTTTCATTGATCGCAATTTTATATGTTGCCTTAATTTTTGCATTTCACTATGTTTTCGACTTAATCTCATTATCTCAGTTAACAATAATTTTATTAGTATCAACAGGTATAATAGTATGTAGAAGGATTATGCCAAAAAGAAACACATCGTTCTCTCTAATAGCCAGATAATTAGTTATTTAAAACTAATAAAGAATAGAAAAGCTACTTATTTGTCAATTTTAAAAAGGATTTCATACTAGGTAGAACTAAGTCATGGTAACCCTTTTCATTTGTTAAAGCTCATGCACATTATTATCACTGGGTAAGTTAAATTATCTATTTAGGAGGTTCAATATGCACAATTTTTATAAAAAAGATTATTTCTACGCTATACTTGCTATTCTGACCTTGCTATTGTTGTTAATTCTTAATGTTTCATCAATCTGGTATGTCTTAGCACCACCTATTTACTTTATTCCTTCAATAATTCTTGGATTTTATAAAAAAAAAAACAAACAGTAGAATTCAATGTAGCCTTATCTACATAAAATTATCGGTAGGAATATCATAGGGTCTATAATTACCAAATAACCCCTCAAAAATATTATTATTCTATCGATATTAATGGCCCTTAAAAAACGGGGCTGAATTGAATTGTTAATCGTTGGTTAGTTGCCTGAGCGATCTCAGACAATACCTTGGTCGAAGCATTCATTGATCCATTTTCAATTCTAGCAATGGTTGATTGTGGTTTACCAATTAGACTAGCAAATTCACGTTGGCTCATACCCATATTTTCACGGAGATCACGAACTTTAACCGCTACCTCTAAGTTAATATTCTCTTGTTCAACGAGTTGTGCAAAATCAGGATTGTTTTTACTTCTTTCAGCACCATATTCATCAATTTTACTCATTGTTGGTCCTCCTTGTTAAAATACTGGCTGCGTCGATTTCGAGCAATCTTCTTTTCACTTTCTGATGTTTTTTGCGTTTTTTTGGTGAACGTATTTGTGATTAAGTATTGAGATCCTTGTACATGGAAATAGATAGCTCTCTGAATATTTGAAGCCCTCTTAGAACGAATCTCATAGAGATTGTTTTCCAGTTTTTTTAACCCATAATTGCTGCTCTGCGATAATTAAACCGTTATTTTCAATATTTTGAATGGTCGCAATTAATTTGGCAGCGTCTTTATCAGGTAGTTGAGCTAAAAATTGTTTAAATTCATTTCAGTCATAGTAATCAAATTCTAGTTTTTTTATGGTTTAACGATAGCTTACTTGCTATCAAAAGGCAAACATTTTATTTTACAACTCTTTGCTCCAAGCAGGTTAGACAAAATAACCTATAATACCTATAATCAAGATATTAGGGGTTATTTGTTTTGATATAATATAAATGACTTCTTTTATTCGCCATTTTTTCGATACCTTTTAGAACGATTTTGCCCAGGAAATAAACGATCATGCGAACCCACTCGAATTCCGATTAAGTTCATGATCCTCAAATTCTGGTGGTAATTGTTGTTGTTCGAGCAACAGGTCAATGGCTGCTCGAACTTCATCAATAATAGTTTTATCTAAACTGGCTAATCGTTTTAGATCAGCATTAAAAGTGGCACGTGGTTTAAATCTTAGTTTTTTCATGCTTTAAACTGACCCCAATAATCATCATTTGATTCAACAATTTCATCATCAGGTAAAACATGTCGTTTAATTAACTGATCACGCGCAATTGCATATTCTAACGAACCTTCTTTAGCTTCTAATGCTCTTTCTAGCCAGTCCATTTTTTCTTGCGAAACGATGGCCACTGCTCGACTATTTGAACGAGCAATATAAACTGTTTCGTCTTCGTCATTAACTTGATCTAAATATTTTTTTAGGTTAGCGCGAAAATCGCTCTGTGTTAATGCTAATGTCATATTACCACCCTCTCTTTGTACTTAATATCGTACTTTAATTTGTACTAAAAATCAATTTTTTAAGGGGCTAAAACTATGCAACAAGTTTAACTGGACATTAATTATAGAGCAATTCAGCGTTTACTTACAAAATAATTTATTGTGTACGAGTCCTTCAAATTAACTAGATGGAAAATTAATTAGTGTTCTCAATCTAATCTTGCAATTTTTTAGTAATTAGAGTTATTCTTACTATAGTTGTGTTTGATTGTATCATAAGGGATTGTGACATAAGTCGAGAAAGTTTGACTTTTGGCCTATCCCCTCAACATTACTTCTATCGTAGGTCTATTTTTGCATGCAACTCAAGGTCACACTGCTTGGGGTATGGGTGCTGTATTAATGATTGGGGCGTTACTGGGTTCAGCGATTGCTCCACGATTTTTATCGCGGTTAAATCCACAGAAAGTAACGCTAGTATTACGTCCAATTATGGGCCTGTTTCTGATTTTGATGGGATTAAAACTGGTTATTCATTTATGCGTTAACTCAGCATCTGAATCTAGAAATTTTACTGTTTTAAATATTATTTTTTGTCAATTCTAAATATAAAAGGTACCCTTCAATTTTTTGGACGAATTAGCGTATATCGTTAGTTTGTCCATTTTTTATTTCTTTCATAAGACAATATTTTGTGGCTCATCTGAAAAATATGCTTTTATATTATCAATCGTTATATCCAGCAATCGTTCTCTCGTTTCATGTGGTGCCCAAGCAATATGTGGAGTAATATAACAATTTTTGGCTTTTAGCAAGGGATTACTCTTAGCAATAGGTTCTTTTTGCACAACATCAGTGGCATAAGCATAAATTTTGTCTTTATTTAAAGCATTTGTAAGATCTGTTTCATTAACTAATTTACCTCTTGCTGTATTCAGTAAAATGACTCCCTTTTTCATTTTATCAAGACTATCTTTATTAATTAAATTAATGGTCTCAGGTGTTTGGATCACATGCAAGCTAATCACGTCTGCTCTTTTTAAAAGTTCATCTAAAGGTACTTGTTTAGCCCATGTTTCTGTTACGTTTTTAGGACGATGATTGTAAAAAATAACTTTCATAGAAAAGGCATGTCCTAATTTAGCAACTTTTTGCGCAATATGTCCATAACCGATTAATCCTAAAGTTTTACCTTTTAATTCCAATAACGACTTATCCCAAAAAGTAAAATCAGGAACCTGTGCCCATTTATTTTCATGAACAAGCCGGTTATGTAACCCAACTTGGCTAGTTACTTCTAATAGTAATGAAAAAGTAAATTGCGCTACTGCGTCACTTGCATATGTGGGGATGTTAGTCACCACAACCTTATTCTTGTGAGCACTCTTAATATCAACTACATCATAACCAGTACCCATAATGCCAATATATTTTAGTTGTGGCGCTTGACTAATCACTTCCTCATCTAGTGGAGTTTTATGTGTAATGACAATTTCGGCAGAGTTAATTCGTTTTATAATCTCATTTTTATCATTAACTGGCGTACGATCGTATAAAGTACAATCACCCAATTCTTGCAATAAACCCCAATCTAAATCCTTATTTAATTCATACCCATCTAAAAGAACAATTTTCATAGTATTAACCCCTTATCTTTTTAGTGTTTTGCCTGCATTCTGTTCGGATTACTTGTTGTTTTTGAAATGGCTTAGAAGGTTCAGGAAAGTCGCCTAGTTTTTGCACAGATTTATTTAATTCTTTGTTTTCTGCCGTAATTATTAATTGATGTCGTTGCTAATTTGGCAATTTTGTTAGATTATCTGTTTGTTGATCTTTGTTAGTAAAAATTTTGCTGCTTTACCCTAATAATTTTTTTGGTTCTTTAAATATTTATTTCTCAGTAAAGCATAGATTTAATATAGTAAACAGTTATTTTCAACAACTATAATACGAGGAACTCTGCTTAAATATAATCAAGATAAACTAACAAAAATAATTTAATAAACAAACAGAAAGTAAGTAACAATTTTCTAAAATTCAGATTACCACGGTAGCCTTAAATTTGCCAACAATGTGTTAATCGAATATAAATAAATATTTAGCTCAGTTATTCTAGGGGCTATAAGTTCTAAATAACGTCTGACCAGAGCGAGCAATGATTCTCTGCTTGCTCTTTTCGTATTTTATGAACATAATTATTTTGAAATCAGGAGGGGTATTTATGAAATTTGGTGATCGTCTTAAAAACGCAAGAACAGAAATGAATTCAACTCAAGAGCAAGTTGCTAATGATTTCTTTATTACTAGACAAACAATTTCTAGTTGGGAAAACGAAATGCTCCTATCCTAGTATTTGGTACATAAATATTTAGACATTTGTGCCATAATAAAATAACTAGGATAGGAGTTTTTATATGAAACGATATACCGACGATTTTAAAGCGAGCATTATTAAAATGCACATCGAGGAAAAGAGATCAGTTCGTTCTCTTTCAAAAGAATGTGCAGTATCTCGTGTCAATTCATAACTGGATTAAAGATGCAAAATCTGTTGAACTTGATGATGGAACTGAAGTTACTTCTAAAGAATTTAAAAAATTACAAAAAGAAAACCAACGTCTCAAGGAGGAGCTGGAGATTTTAAAAGCTGCGGCGGTGTTATTGGGAAAGCGTTAGGGCAAGTTAAAACCCTTATTTTCATTAAGAGTCAGCTACTCTACCACCGCCTATCCTTAATACTTTCAACTTTAAGATTAGCCCGTAGTACCTATTACCATTGGCTGAACTATCACCCTAGTCAACACGATCATGCTGACCAGCATTTAAAAGAAATCATTCGAAAAATCTGGGGAAAAAACTATCGCGCCTATGATTATCCAAGAATTAAACTAGCATTAAATAGAGTAGGGATTATAGTTGGTGTCAAACGGGGTTTTCGTCTAATGCAAGAAATGAAGATTCACTCTCTCATGCATTTACGTTTTAAAAAGCCTAGTACCCATGTCGATTATTTACAACGTCCAAATTTGATTAAAAACAAACCAAAAGCTAGTGTTTGGCGGGCTGATATTACTTATCTTGAGCTACGACCTGGAACTTGGGTATATCTTAGTTCAGTATATGAGCCCAGAGTTCATAAGATACTCGCATATAAAATAGGACGACAGATGAATGCCAAAATAGTAGTAGATACAGTTAATCAAGCACTTGAGCATCATAAAAAACCAGCATATTTTCATTCAGATATGGGTTCACAATATACAAGCTGTGAGGTTGAAAATCTGCTTAAACGACATCAGATCGTCCATTCGTATTCTAAGCAAGGGTACCCTTACGATAATAGCCAAATAGAAGCTTTTCACTCATTATTAAAAAGAGAATTTGTTTTTCAAACGCACTTTTCGAATTTTGAAGACTTAATTCTCAGGATCTCAAATTATATTAATTGGTTCAACACTGAAAGAATCAGAACAAGTGTCTAGAAAAACATGTGCCAAATATTGACTTAGGAGCAACAATTGGTTTTATTATTGAGTCTGGACTTTTTCCAGAAATTATATTTAATAATTCTAAATCTGGTGTGCTATATTCAATTCTTTTATAATAATGTAATGATGTTCCTTCTTCTACATAATCCTTACTTGGAATTACAATATCACCTACATCAACCCTCTTGACTATTGAACCCATTAGACCTATTGAAATTATGTTCTCAACACCATATGCTTTGAGGACTTCAATCGTATCTACTGCCATTGGGGCACCGCGCCCCATCTAGTAAACAGACTTCACTCCCTGGAACTTTATAAATAGGGCAAGAATTTAAAAATCTAGGAAATTTTTTCGAATTAATTCAAGTTTATACTTTTATAGATTCTAGACCTCTCATATACAAAAAAAAGGTGGTTGTTGGCAAATAGTTAAGTTTAATATTTCCATGGTTTGATTGAGCCTGCTGTTTGCCTGTGATTATCGGGTTTGCATTATCTTCTTCAAAATACCACATTTTTAATCATCCTTTAAACTATTACATGAAGAATAAAATAATTAAAACATATTTTATTTTTGACCGTAATAATATCTGGCTACACTCACTTTAGCCATTGGCACGGGGTTTATCGATGCTTTTACACTTTCTCAACATTTACTTGTGACATTTTTGACCTAACTCAACAAAGTCATTATTTGGGAGCGGCAACCTACTTGTTAAGTAGCATTATTTTAGGACTTGCCATGGCTTATTTAGACATTATCCTGGGTGATTATCTAAGAAAGCAAGTTCAATCCTAAATGCAACTATTACTCATTATGGAGATAGGCGCCGCAATCGGTTCTGTTAGCAGATATGATCTAACTAAATTCATTGACGCTCGAACCGTTCCTAACTTTCCCTTGGCAACTTTGCTAATTAACTTCGTAGGCGCTTTTGGTTTGAGAGTTATTGTTAGGTATCTATTATGTGACTCCATTTGGTATTTATTTTTAGGAACTGGATTTTGTGGTGGTTTCATTACTTTTTCGACTATAACTAATGAAACTATAGAATTTATATTAGCTAAAAATATTCGTGTCACCCTAGTTTATTTGTTTCTTAGTGTTGTCGGTGGGATTACGCTATTCTTTGGGAGCTACTTGCTATAAATAAATCGTCCTATTCGGGATTACTTGTCGCTTGGAACAATATTCCAGGCGATTTTTTTAATTCTTACTAGCCGTAACCAAAGTTAGCTTATTTTTATTCACCATGCTTTTTCCCACTTCAAGCATCTCATTTATGACATCTAATTGATAATAGTTCAATTTACCTACTCGTTGAGAACTGACCAATTGGTGTTGCTTTAAAATAGCTAATTGATGTGAAACAACTGACTGTTCGAGACCTAAGATTTGGACAATGTCTGTAACCGATAATTTGTGATTTTCTAGTAACTTCAACAGTTGTAAACGTTTAGGATTACTCAATAGTTTAAAAATACGTTCAGACTCAATTAAGTGTTTTTGATCAATTAAAGACGAGCTTTTTAATGCCATTTTTCCTCCTTAAATTAAATCTACTATATATTAAATTTAGTTTTAATTAGATCAACTTTAACAAAACGTGTTAGTGGTTAAAAGAGGGCTATCAAATGACTAATTAAACCACTATCCCAAAAAACATACAATCCAATGATGATATAACAAACCTTCATTAGTTTCTCACCATGAGCGGCCATGACCTTAGAAACAATTGGAATATCAGCTATTAACTTGATCAAGAGGACAATTAAAACTGTTAGTGCCCCAATAAATACCAATGTAGATAGAAAATTGGCTAGCGTTTCACCAACTAATACTGGTAAAAAAATTGAAGGATTACATCCAGCACATACCGACAAATAAGTAATCAAGACACTGATAACCTGTGATTTGTGATGCCCGTTTTTTCCTCATCATCGTCATCACGAAAAGCCATATAAATGGGTAAAATCCCTAGCAACCACTCATTGAAAGTACAAAAGCCAGTAGTGGCGCCCAAACAATACCTTGTTTAAAAATTGGTCCCAAGGTATTTTTCACTGAAGTGCATTGATTTTTAGTATCTGGCGTAAGTAATACGATAGACATTGGAATTTGAATTGAGCTTAAGATTAGGCTACCAATTCCAATTAAGAGTGCACTTTCTCGTGAAAAGAGCGCCCCTAAAATGACAGGTCCTATAAAAGGAATTGCTGGTCCAGAAATAGTTAACGCCCTCAAAGCAGTCACTTGTCGACTTGCTTTAAAGCCATAGTGGGCAATTAAAAAGTAAACTAAATACCCACCTATCATACCTAGTAATATCCATGCTGCCACGGGGCCATTTTTTAAAAGTTCAATTCGTTTAGTGGAAACAATCCCGCCAAATAAACTAAGAGGTAAACAATATTTTAGAATAACTTTGTTCAAAATTACCGCTGCGTAACCATCAAGATCTTTTCTTATCCCGGCGAAATAGCCTAATAATAAAGTGATAATAATTGGCAGTAGTGCACTAATTAAAATTTGGGCCATTTCAACGCTCCTTATCAAGGTCAATGCCATAATAATTTTTATATGATTATTTGATACAAATGTTTTAACTTAAAATTAACTCAGTTGCTCGTTCAACATGAATTTTGGCAGTATCTAAAACAGCAACAGAAAAATCAATGGGGTGAAGAATCAATGGCAGCTCTGTACAACCAAGAATCAGGCCATCTAATTGATACTGTTCAATTAAATGCTGTGTCATGTGCAGTAGCCTCTGCTTGGTTTCTCTTTTAACTACGCCGTTGTCCAATTCATCAACGATCTTTTGATGTAACCAGGCTTGTTCGGCAGAATCGGGTAAAGCCAGCTTGATACCAGCATCAATAAACGGTTGACTAAAGAATGTATTTTGCATCGTGAATTTAGTGCCTAAAAGTACCACGCGCTTCAACTGTAAGCTCTGTGCTTGTTTTAAAGCCGTTGTCACAATGCTCAGTAATGGTAATGAAGTTTGTTGTTGAACTTGGTCAAAAACAATATGGGGGGTGTTGCCACACATTAAACCAAAATCGGCACCAGCAGCTTGTAACTCATTGGCCGCTTTGACTAGATAAGCAACAACGGCCGGATAATCTTTTCGCTCGAGTAAGTCAAACATATGATACATATTGATGCTGTTAATAACGATCTCTGGTAGCTGCTTAGTGGTTCCCAAGATTTTTTGAGTTCTTTTGATCGCCGCTAAATAGTAATTAATCGTCGCTTCAGGCCCAATACCACCAATAATTCCTAACTTTTTCATAATCACTCATCTCCAATCTTACTTTACACAGTATCAATTATTCATGCTTAAATATCGATTGCAAAAAAGCAATCCATTGCCGAGTATTCACCACGCTTTAAAGGCTCTGATAATTCTAAAAATCCATATTTCTGATAAACATGAATGGCAGTTTTCAGATTGTGGTGGGTCTCTAAATAAACACGGTGGTATCTCGCTTGTTTAGCAAATTGGATTGCTGCATCTAACAATTGGTAACTTAGGTGTTGTCCTTGGGCACTGGGAGTTAAATATAGTTTTTGTAGTTCAGCTGTTTGAGTTTGCAAATCATATTCGGCAATTCCCGTACCGCCAAGAACAGCTTGTTGTTCGTTGGTAGCAACAAAATATTGGCGACGAACCTTAGCACCATAGTATAGACTTAAATGATCAAGTTCAGGGTCAAAATAGGCTGTTCCCGGAATGTCTAAATGATAAGTTTGCAGTGATTTTTGGACCAATTGTTTTAATTCAGGATCATCGTTACTTTGAATTGTTCGAATATAAAGCATGAACATCTCTCCTACAATGATTACTTGTTAAATATAGATTTCACTAACTGAATAGAGCGCTGCTTGACCACTCAATAATGTTCGTGAGCCCTGATAATCACAATATAAAATACCTGATCGTGGTGAAGCTTGATAAGCCGTTAACTTGTTTTTACCCAAATGCTTAGCCCAATAAGGGACAATATGACAGTGACCACTGCCACAAACTGGGTCTTCCGGCACCGCTAACTTAGGGGCAAAAGAACGGGAAGCACAATCATATTGATCACTGGCAACTGTCGCATGCTGCAATAAACCATCTAATTGACTTAATTTATCCATATTGAGATTCAGTTGTTCGATATCAGTCCCATCAGGGAAAACACATAAAAGATCTCTACCTAAATAGGCGGCCTCTGGTTGCGCTCCAAACGCTTGGGTCATTTCTTTAGTTACTGATACCTGTTTCAAATCATAAGAAGGAAAGTTCATTTCATATAATCCCCCCTTCTTAGTCACCGTTAAATCACCACTTTTGGTTTTAAAGGTGACGGTATCACCAGTTTCAGGAGCCGCATATTTAAAGACTAAAAAACCGGTTGCTAAAGTCGCATGCCCACATAGATCAATTTCACCTCTTGGGGTAAACCACCGTAAATCATAATGAGCAGCATCTTGTTTAACAGCAAAGGCGGTTTCGGATAATTTGTTTTCCATCGCAATATTTTGCATTAATTGATCGCTGGGATATTTTGGTAAAAACAACACCGCTGCTGGATTTCCTTTAAAAATTTTATCTGTAAAAGCATCAACAACATAACTCTTGGCCATTACTAGACCCTCCTTTTTTACGCGTTCACTAACCAACCCTTGCATACATCAACCCATCGTTCTACATCAATGTATTTTTCAAGCTCATATAGTGATAATTTAACAGCACTGTGATCGTCACCACCACCCGGATAAATGGTTGCAAAGCGTTTCAACGAAACGTCTAAAAAAATCTTCACTCCTGGTTTAGTAACAAAGGGACAAACTCCGCCGGGAGCATGTCCAATTGCGGCTTCAACTTGAGCACTCGGCATCATTCGTGGTCGTTGTCGAAATTCAGTTTTGAACTTGTGATTATCGACTTTCGTGTCTCCAGCCATGACCACCAGAATTGGTTGTTCATTGACTAAAAAAGAAAGCGTTTTGGCAATATGCGCTGGCTCACAGTTCAAGGCCTGGGCGGCTTCTAAAACAGTGGCACTCGATTCATCTAGGTGGGTCACCCGTTCGGCGAGCCCTAGTTGATCAAAATATTGTTTGACAGTTTGGTAAGACATTTGCTCAACTCCTTGTTATCTTAATAAGATTAATGTATAGTAAATCCAATCATTAGTAAAACAAATAATAGTCATACAAATATGAAAGGAATTAATATTAATGAAACGTCTCTTAGCTTTGCAGAAGGTCATTGAACTTCGCAGTTTCTCCAAAGCGGCTTTAGCGCTTGGTTATACCCAATCAGCTGTTAGTCATATGGTTGCTGCATTGGAAGATGAGTTTTCAATTAAGTTGCTTTATCGGTCACATGCAGGAGTTCAACTAACTTTAGAGGGTGCACAAGTGTACCCTTTAATCCAAAACGCCATTCGCCAATATCAAGCGATGCAAGAAAAGGTGCAGGAAATCAAAGAATTAAGTTCTGGGACTGTTAGAATTGGGACGATTTCGAGTATTTCAGCCCATTGGTTGCCGGTATTAATTCAAAAATTTCAAGAAAAATATCCACAAGTTAAATTCATTTTGCATCAAGGTAACTACACAACTATTCCTGAGTGGGTGCGAACTAATCAAGCTGATTTCGGTTTTATTAGTCCCGATGCCCTGCCAAATACCGCAGTTCAATTTGTTAAATCAGGGGTCTTAAGGGCGGTGCTACCCCTTAATCACCCCTTAGTACAAAGAAAATTTGTTACCTTGGCTGATTTAGCCCCGGAGCCTTTTTTAGAATTAGAAGAGGGGGTTTACAGTGAACCGCTAACTGCCTTTGCGACCGCTAATTTACGTCCTAATGTTAAGTTACGAGTCCACGATGATTATTCTATTCTCTCCATGATTGAATTAGGCTTAGGTGTTAGTATTCTACCAGAACTTGTCCTACGAAAAACGGCGTACCAAGTCGCTATTTTACCAATCCAACCCGAACTAACCCGAAAAATTGGTATTATTAGTCAAAAAATAGTTATGTTACCCATTGCCAGTCAGTATTTTATTGACTTTATCATGGAAAATGTTGATTTATTACCTTAGCAGGATGGGGCTGTATCATAAGTTCCTAGTAACTATCGACCAGCATAGTTGGTGGCTTTTTATTAGCCCTAGAAGGACTTGCCCAAAAGCTCCTATTTCCATAATTATATTTCAAATTTGCATGACGTTCGTGGATGATTACTGCACTTCTTTCCTTTAAATATCCCATAAAACTTGAAACACTTATTTTTGGTGGTATTTTTATAAGCATATGAATATGATCTAGCATTGCATGTGCTTCAATTATTTCCACTTCCTTTAACTCACATAACCTTCTAAGTATATGATATGACCTATATCCCTTCTGTGTTCCCCATAAATAATTTTTCTTCGATATTTAGGCGTAAACACTATGTGATACTTACAATTCCATCTCATATGTGCTAAGCTATTATCGTCTTTTGACAATGCAAAAACTTCCTTTCGTATAGTCTTGGTTGGTAGCCAAAAACTATACGAAAGGAAGTTTTTATCGCTAAAGATTTTTTGACCCCCACAAGTAAAACTTGTGGTTTATTTAACATATTAAAAAATAAAAAAAGCAAGCAGTGAATCATTGCTTGCCTTTTTTAGATATTATTTACCGTTTTTATTAATAAATGATATCTGTTTTTCAAAAAAATTGTTGGACTTTTGTACTAATTGAACTGATTTCTTGCTGAGATAAAGTAGCCTCAATTTCTCCATCTGATCGTTTTGTTGGATCAACGGCGCGGACATGCTGTAATAACGCTGTGCCGTGAACTTCTCCCTTGTCTATCCCAATAAATAACGGTGATTTAACATACTTTTCTAAGGTGCGATATTTGTCAGCCGTACTGATTGGTACAACCAGTATCGTATTAAAATAGCAATTATAGTGATCATTGCTCACAACTAAACGAACTTTATTATTGGCCGCTTTAACCAAAGATAAGTGAATATACTCAGAAACGGTTAACCCTTGTTTTGCTAGATTAGTTTTAGCCCGTTCACTAATGTCAGATATTACACGAGTTGAAATCGTCTTGTTTTTAATAATAGTATTATTTAATTCGCCCCTCTGCATTTACCATCGTATTACATTTATCATGTTGCTTTTTTTTAATTATTGCAACTAGCCAATTTTAAGGCTGATCGTTGTTAAATAGCCCTCAACACTATAATTAAAATGTTAGGGGCTATTTTACTTTATATGCTACAAATAACTTTTTTCATTTGTTATTTTTTCGATAACTTTTAGACCGATTTTGCCCAGGAAATAAACGATCATGTGAACCAACTCGAATTCCGATTAAGACTAGTTCATCTTTATCAATCGTATAAACAACCAAGACATCGTTAGTTTCGTTTGGTGTTCTGTTTCTCGGGGTATCTCGTAAATGAAATTCATTATAGCCGCTCATTCGCCGATTAAGCTCATGATCTTCAAATTCTGGTGGTAACTGTTGTTGCTCAAGTAAAAGATCGATAGCTGCTCGAACTTCATCGATAATAGTTTTGTCTAAACTGGCTAACCGTTTTAGATCGGCATTAAAAGTGGCACGTGGTTTAAATCTTAGTTTTTTCATGCTTTAAACTGACCCCAATAATCATCATTTGATTCAACAATTTCATCATCAGGTAAAACATGTCGTTTAATTAACTGATCACGCGCAATTGCATATTCTAACGAACCTTCTTTAGCTTCTAATGCTCTTTCTAGCCAGTCCATTTTTTCTTGCGAAACGATGGCCACTGCTCGACTATTTGAGCGTGCAATATAAACGGTCTCGTCTTCGTCATTAACTTGATCTAAATATTTTTTTAGGTTAGCGCGAAAATCACTTTGTGTTAGTACTAATGCCATATTGCCACCCTCTCTGTACTTAATATCGTACTTTAACTTGTACTAAAAATCAATTTAAAGAGGCTAGAAATATGCAATAAGTTGTCTTACCAATCAAAGATTCAAATATTCTCAAAAAGGTGCAGGATACTTTACTCCATAATTTCAAAGTTGCCCAGCGTAATTATACAATTTTTCAAGTGAATAAAGCGACCTTGTTGTGCGTAAGTGACGTATAAGTTTACGTTGGACAATTCTTTACCGAAAATGGAACTGTGCGTCAGACTGCGTTTATCTACAATAGAAAAATAGGCAAAGTTACCTTGCTATACTTAAAAACAACTCAAGGTCATACTACTTGGGGTATGACCTTATAGTTATTATAGAAGAATGCCAATTCTGATAAAGGAATGCTAAAAATTCAAAAGCAAAAAATTACTATTATTAATACCTTTAAATGTATTAAAACCTATTAACAATGTCGCTGAAGAGGTCACGTAACCAAAGAAACAAAGATGTAAAGTTTTTCAATGAAAAAAATTCTAGCCGTATATGTTAAACTTAAAGCTATATTTTATGTGTAAGCTAGTTAGGAGGTTAATTATGAAATTTCTAGAATTAATGGGGATTGGGGTTGCATTTATTTTTGGAATAGCTTTAATTTATTTCTCGCTAACAAAAGATGATAAAACATTACGAGATACTATAAATGATCCAAATGGATCTGAATATGATTTTCTTTTTTTAATAATATTAGGGATAGGGGCTATTGCCAGAAAAATAAATATAAAGAACGCAACAAGAATTATAGCCTTTATAATAGGCGCAGCTTTTTTTTAGTGTGTCATTATTTTTATTTTTTAGAATATTAAATTAAAAACTCAATCGTGGTTTTATGGTATACACTTCTAGATGGACATTTAACACGCCTAATAATTAGTGCCACTAGGTAACAGAATAATTAATTACATTTATGATAAATAAAAAGAGCAAACAGAGATATTATTTGGTCCTTTATAGGTATTATTTGGTAATTATAGGCCCTAGAATTTAATACGAATTAATATTTTATGAAAGTTTAGAATTTATTTTTGAAAATAAATAAAATACAAGAATAGCGAATCCCATTCCTGCTAGAATACCACTAATCAAGGTCTGTTTGGTTAATAAGAGAAATAGCATTCCTGCTATGAGTAATATTCCACCTATACCTAAACTTAGCTTTCTATTTGCTATTAATTTTTTATTTTTGGTACCCAGTTTTATTTTAAAAGAGCTTAATTGAATCAAAGCGATAGCATTTAAAATTCCAAATATATTTAGAATCAAGGCAACATCATTGCTGAACTGAACTACATTAATAATTTGAGGATGAGTAGTGTGAGATAAAGTAGATCGATAATAAGCAATATAATAGATATCTAGATATCGGACGAATAGATTTTTCTATGCTTTTCTTTTCCAAGTATTCCTTCATTCCAGAATCCTCCTTTAATAAAGTATCCAATGAAATGTGGTAGTAGTCACCAAATTTCATAAATACCCCTCCTGATTTCAAAATAATTATGTCTATAAAATACGAAAAGAGCAAGCAGAGAATCATTGCTCGCCCTTGTTAAACATTATTTGAAACAAATAGACCTTGAACCATTCCTACAGCCACGCTTCAGAACGTTATTATGGTCTGAAGAATGACTTTATTTTTTATGCTAAACAAAGTTATTCCTTGCTTTATTAGCGACATTAACCGAACTATTCCAGTTGTGCAAGTAACATTTGCGTGACTAATGCTAGTAATTCTTGCTAGGATTACCTTAGATCTTTGATTATGATTTAGGAGGAGTGAGATTTGAACTTTAAAGACGATATCAAAATATTACGCAAACAATCTAATTTAACCCAAGAAGAGTTAGCTAAAAAATTACATGTGACCCGCCAAACTGTCTCAACTTGGGAAACCGGAAAGAACATGCCGAGTTTAGAGACCCTACATGCTTTGAGTCAATTGTTTAACATCTCGCTCGAAAAACTTCTATTCAACGAGGAGATTGAAATGAAAAAAGATAAAGAACCATCTTTGGCTACCCAGATAGATCATAACGTTAAGCTTAAAAGTCGTTACCGCCGTTGGACGTTTGGTTTAGGTGCCTTGATTGCACTAGTGATTGTTGGTATTGGAATTTTATGTCTGGGATATTATAAAGGCATTGGGACGATTGATCGAGTCAATCCGTTTTTATCATATAAAGTCGGATACACTAAACTACCTAGTGAAAAAGAAATATCCAATAAAAAGACTAATGATTATTGGACAGCTTGGTTCACCGATAATACGATGGGAAATGAATGGACCAAGTTAACCTTAACTACAGGCCTTAATCCCGGAGTTAAAGATCCTTATGTGATGGCTTATCACAAGGGCAGTTATGTTAAAATTGCTCGCATCGTTCCTCGCACTTACATTAACCAGACATATGCTAGCAACTTAGCAGCGTTAGACGCCCTACTAAACAATAAGGGAAATACAGAGACCAATAATCATGATCTCAAAAAATTTAAGACACAAATCCATGTATCTGACACTGTTCAACAGTTAGTAACTGAATAAAGAAACAATTACTACCATCTGATAAGTAACTTCATGGTCTATAAATACACAAATAAACCATACAAAGGGGCTGTGCCATAAGTCCTTCCAAATAGAAGAGATTAGTGAGGTTATTTCCAGTAGGCGAAAAGAACTGAAAATCCTTAATGAAAAACTAAAAAAGTGATAGACCTATTGCAAGTCTCAAAGAAAGCGTCTGGAACAGTTGATCCATGCGCTTTCTTTATTTAATAAACATTAAATCTATTTAATTTTTAAACAAGACTTCGCATGGTTTTTTAATACATTCATTTTTTCAAAGTTACGCAACCTATACCACTCTATGATATAATGACAAAATAATATCGGGGGCATAATTATAATGAAAAACATTAAAGAACTGCATGACTATATTAAAAATCATTACGACAATGGTGATTATCAAGAAGCCGAGCAAGCTTATAAAAACTGGAAAGATACAAATGACTATTCATATCATGATAATGTAAACGAAAGTGATGATTATACCAGAGGTTATAACCAAGCTAAAAAAGACTATCAAAAAAATCACACATTTAAACATTTTCCAGAAAATTTAATAAACTTAGTCAATCTAATTTCAAAAAACAAAGCTCTAGAAGTTGCCAATTTTATTGAGGGTTATAAAACCTATGAGAAAGAGATTTCAAAATAAAAAAAAGATTTCACCCGAACTTTACTTCTTTGCACTTCCTTTTTTGTTTAATGCTACAATGAATTTACAAAGAATAAGTAAACAAATATACACCAAAGCCTCCAACGACCACGAATCGTTAGAGGCTTTTTAGTGGACTTAAATACTACCTTAAACCGCGCTGTTATCAGCGCTATTTTTTTCATTTCTGACATTTTAGTTTTTTCCCCTTTTCTCTATCTCCTTACCTTACTCATACTTAAGACCTACTCCTTTTTCAAATATATAAATCGATTACATTTAAAATAACGAAAATTATTATTATTGTTTTCAAAAGGTAACAGTGCTATCCTTTAAAAAGGAGGAGTTAGTTTAAATGAATAAAAATGATACGAGAGAAAAAATAATTGAAGTAACTATTCAAAAAATACGCAATGAAAATATCCAAAGTTTCTCAATTAGAAGCGTTGTAAAAACTTTGAATTTAACTACTGGTTCCTTCTACAAACATTTTAAAAATAAAAATTCCTTATTTTTAGAGGTAGCTCAACGAATCTCACAACAAATTTACAATCAAGTCTATCCCAAGATTATAGATCAGGAAGCATATCCGCAAAAAGCACTGTGTGTATTAGGAAGTGAATTAATCGACTTTTTTATAACTAAACCAAAATTAGCTGATTTTTTATTCTTTAACCCTGAAGTTTTAGGTTCCTACTCCGTCTATTCAAGCAATCAGCATTCTTTCAAATTATTAACACTAACAATGAAACTGATTAATGATCTTGTCAACAAGGAAAATCTACAAGAAACCAGCAGAACTTTATTTATTCAAATCTGGTCATTCATCCAAGGATATGCCATATTGATTAAAAATCAGGTAACCACTAAAGAGACTTCCTTAATCGAACACACTTTAACCGAGTTAATTAGGGGGAAATAAACTATGAATAATATTGTAATTGTCTACTGTCATCCATATCAAAAAAGCCTGAATCACGCTGTACTAGAAGCTGTTAAGAATAATTTAGCCCAACACAAAATTCCCTATGAAATTATTGACCTTTACTGTGATAAATTTCAACCTTTTTATGATCTAGAGGAGCTTCGCTTATTCCACACCGGAGAAACACATGACCCCTTAGTTACAAAATATCTTGAACTTTTAAAAAATGCACAAGGAATCATTTTCATTACCCCAATTTGGTGGAATAGTATCCCCGGAATGTTGAAAGGATTCATTGATAAAGTTATGAAAGAGGGGGAAGGGCTCTCTCATACTGTTTCTAAATACGGCATCCATGGCTGTTTAACCAACTTAACTCATGCATATGTCCTAACAACATCTACTTCCCCAACATTTTACTTTCGATTATTTATGGGTAATGCTATCAAAAAAATTTTCATCTCTAAAACACTCAAACAACTCGGAATTAAACGCGGAACTTGGATAAATTTTGGTAATGTAACTAATTCAAGCCTTACCAAAAGAGAAAAACATTTGAAGAAAATTCAAAAATATCCTTTCCAATTCTAAAAATAATACAAAAAGAAGGGCTAGATCAAATTTTGACCTAACCCTTCTCCTACGTTTATTCAATTACATCTGATACATCTAATTTCCCGGGCAATAATTTTTGTTGAATTGAATTAGATTCATCCACAAAGAAATACTCATTGTCTTCATTGCGTAACACATATCCAATCCCACGGTCTAAAATATTTGTTCCATTGAAATATTTTGCTGCCCACCGCTCGATTTTTATACTTGCATCAATCGTTTTGCCTGTTGAGGCTTGAATATTATTAAATAAGTCTGGATGTTCGATTTCCAATACATCTAGGAATTTACCACCATATCTCTTTTGATATTTTCCGCCACCAATGGTATTGGCAACATACAGCAACTCATGAATTTCAGAGTCTGCCAATTGATTTCCCTCTTCGTCTGTTCGATTGACTGTTACCAATTCTTCAATAGGCAAGTTATAAATCTGATCTGGGACCCAATCAGCAATTGCCTGGATATCAACTGCATGTAATGCTTTAATAGCATTTCGCAAATCATCTACCGTACCATATTTCGTTGGAGTTCCGAAACCAAGATCATAGCGATCAGTGAAAGCATATCCATTATCAATTCTTGAATCCAAGAATGTTTTATCACCGCTTGAACGATATTGTGGTGCCAATTCAAAGCTTGTGAAACCTAATGCTTTGAATAGTGAAGTGTTTTTGGCGATAATTACATTTGTATTGCTATCATGTGAATCTGGATAAGAAATAAAGTTTGAGAAGCCTTCAAAAATAATATTTGAATCTAGTGCTGCATTTGAATGAAAGACCTTTCCATCAGTTGAAGCTGTTGTTTCTGCTACTGTGCGTGCGTCTTGTTCAACGGTTGCCCCAACAGGCACCCAAGCTGCTAGGTAACCTGTAACTTCCGGATTAGCATAGCCTTTAATACTTGTATTAGCCTCCGCTTTTCCATTAATTACTAAGTCTTGATTTGTAAAAGTCAAGTCTCCATTATCATCAGTATATGCAATTGGTGCACTTTCATCTGAAGTATAGTTAATGACTCCATCTTTTGTGGTTAGAACAGCTGCGCGGTAGGCTTGGTTAGAATGTGCTGTCCCCATGTGCAGTATCACCTGTTCATCATCGTTTAAACTCAAGCTGGTATTGTTACTAACAACCACTCCAATTCCTTCTGTCCGAGTTTCTGCTGTCCCTTGATCATCGACCGTCAATGCCCCTTTTCCAAAACGAACACTGGTCAAGATATCATTGCTATCAACTGCCATCGTTTGTCCGCCTGCAACATATTTAATCCGACTTGCCAATAAATTGGTAATTGTATCATAGTAAATTGTCTTATTAGCCATATATTGTCCACCTTCAAGATACATGTCCCCATAATAGATACGCGGAACGGTATCCTTATTGGTTAACAACAGTGCATAAGCACTCGGCATATTATAACGATTATATTGTTTATCCGTTGTTGCCTGATCTTCATAATATAGCTGTAGCCCTTGCTCCAGTTGCTCCCATGTAAAGTCGCCATATTCGCCACTGGTTGCTGCTTGAACAGCCTTTTGAATTTGGTCTTGCGAGTTAGAATCATGTGCTCTGACAAATGTATAGTTAGGAATTGCTGTGTTGTCAGTGCTATCTTCCGCCCGGTTAATCAAGTACCATTGTAAAAAGCGGCCCATTTTATCATTCGAACCCGGTGTATTTTCCAGAGAAGAATTCATTTGACCGACAAAATAATCATCCATCGTCAATTGATTAGCACCTTGGTCATAGATATACTGTGGATCATCACTACCCCAATCCTCTAAGATTGATAAATGAGCGTTCGCTATTTGTTCATTTTCATTAACATGGTAGGCATCCTTAAAGTAGTCAGCAGCAATCTGCAATAAATCTGCATCAACGTTATCAACTGCATCAACACGAATGCCATCAAAATTTGCAGATGAATCTTCTGCTGTGATTGAACCGAAATTCAGCAAATAATGAAGCCAGTTCAATTCCTCCGCTTGAACAATCGGGTTTGAGTTATCAATATCGTTAGCCAATAAGAACTCAGAACCTTTATTACCGTGATCCTTAATATATGAAGGAACATAACCTAAAATCCGATAATCAGAGTTTGCTTTGGGTGTTCTATCACTATTCTGATATGTCAAAAAGCCACCTTGCAAAGACTGCAGTCCATCAGAGCTAACATCTTCTGTTGATTTATTCCAAATTGACTCTGTTTTGATAAAACGATGCATTAACTGGCGTAACCATTTAGTAGATTTAGTTAAGGTTAGGTCTTTTTCTAAAGCGATTTGAATAGTCTGCACAGCACTATTAAGCCCTAACCAACTATCGGTTGCGGAAAATACATGACTGCTTTCAACAACTCCACGTTCAATCATATAATTTACATAATCTGCTTGAATACCCTTATTTGGCCACCATGCCATTAAAAGTGGGCGGAATTCTTCAAATTTGGATTTTCTCCACGTTTTCCCACCAGCTAGAATTTCCTTAGGATGATACCAAGAATCAGCGGTTAGATAACCATTTAACGTCTCAAAACTTTGGATATTTCTTGTCTTTGCAACATTGTGTACCGCAAATCTTTTAACAGCCTTGTTTGAATCAACTTTCGCTGGTATCTGCTGTAAGACTAACCGTTCAACCCTTCCGGTCACAGCTGCAGAATAATAGGCTTTACCCTTAATTGTTTCTACTTGGTCTTTAACCAGATAACCGTCCTCATCGAAATAGTAGACTTTTCCACCAATATTTTGGATTCCGGTTACAAATGAACCACGCTTGTCAAAATAGTAAGTCAACTTATCTTGGTCAGTGAAAAAACCTGAACCTGCTGGTCGCCCATTTGCTTGATAAGCAGTTTTTTTACTATTTTCTTCCAGAGTGTATGGAATAGCATTTCCTGAATCCTTATCAAAATAAAAAGTTGTTCCTCCGCTTTTTACGTACTCACCTTTGACTTGTGCACCCGAAGTTTGATCAAAATACTGTAAGTTACCATCAATTAAATTTAAACCTTTAACCTTGTTTCCCTGAGCATCAACAAAAAACCATGTATCGCTAAGATTTACATATTCACCTCCTACAATTACTGGAATTCCCAAACTACCAAAAACTTGTTCAAAAGATACTGTCTGTGCAGTTCTTTTTACCTTTGAACCTTCGCCATCATAAAAATTCTCTGGCTTTTCTAATACTATTTGATTCATCTAAAAAACTTCCTTTCCTTTAGGTTGTCATTATCTTAAACCCAAATTTTCGTTCAATCAAACATATGTTCGCTTTTTGTCTGCTCTATTTTTCCCTTTTGTTGCTGCTTTAAAACTGTAAGTTCTTTAGTTAACAATTCAATTGTTCGGTTAGCATCTTCCAAAGCTTGTTTAAATTGAGGATTTTGTAACTTGCTTCCAGTTGAAATTAAAATCTGATTATTCAAAATATTACCGATTAAAATAATTAATGAACCAATTGCACTAATCATTACCGAAATATCAGCCGCAGAAATCGTTACGTGCCATATCCATTTAGCAACCATCAACATTATGATTCCACCGAAAGCAATTAAAGAAACCCAAAAATTAAGTTGATGCCTGTTTGTTTCCCATAGCGTACGTAATTCCAAAAAAATTCTCTCAATCATTATTTTCACCTCCTGCAGAGTCCACCAGTTTATAAACCCTGATTGTATCTGAATAAGTTGTTCTGGCAGCATACGTCGGAGTTGCTTTGAAACGCAGTGTCTTAATTGAAGTATGATGACGAACCGCCAATTCATTAAGTGTTCCAACATCAACAAATTCATCGCCACGATATAACGCATACCAGCATATTCTTCTGTCCATGTAGCTCACCACCTTAAAAAATAGCTGCAGTTTTCGTTCTCAATAAAGAACAGCATTAGCTTAACCCCTCCGTTCTTCATTGTCAACTATTGAAATAAAAGAATATCATTGTTCCTTTTAGAGAACAATGATATAATATACTTAGAATAAATATTTAATCTGAGGAGTGTAAAGATGAAAAACAATACTGAGGTGGTTGAAACAATTATCAGGTTAAGTCGTGAACAAAACCTATCAATTAGTGAACTGGCTCGCAGAACTAAGATGGCCAAATCTGCTGTTTCAAAATACTTTAATAAAACACGGTCATTTCCTTTGAACCGCTTAGACCAGTTTGCCAAAGCTCTTAAAGTAACACCTGAAGAATTATTAGGTATCCCTCGTAATTTTCAGCCAATTACCGGGACGGTCAACATTCCCGTCTTAGGAGTAATTGCTTGTGGTGATCCAATTACAGCTGAAGAAAATATTGATGGTTATATTGAAGAACCCAAGGAAACTTTGCCATCAGGTAAACTTTTTTATTTGCGTGCCAAAGGGCGTTCAATGAATCCAACAATTCCTGATGGAGCTAATGTATTGATTCGGCAGCAGCCTGATGTTGAAGATGGTGAAATTGCAGCTGTTTTATTAACCAATGAGAACGAAGCAACCTTAAAAAGAATTAAGCATTCTAAAGACATAATTTTATTACTACCTGATAATCCAGAATACCATCCAATTGTTTCAAGTCGTGAAAATCCAATTCGTATTTTGGGTAAAGCGCTACGTTATATGTCACAACTCTAAACCAAAAAAGAGATGAAACTATTATGCAAGAAATTTTCAATCTGATTGGTTCTTTATTCGTAGCCTTTGCAAGCGGTTTGTTAGCAAAGATGCATGGGAAAGGCAAGGAAAAGAGAAAATAAAAAAGGAACTGAAACAAAAGTCATGTTTTATCAACTTATATCTCATTTTCCTCTTTATTTTGGTTGTTGAGTAAATAAAGGTTACTTTTTAAATCCGCTATTTACTCTAGAAAATATTCAATAATTAACTGTGCAATAATAGACGCATGACTCTCTAAAGCAAAGTGACCACTATCTAATAAAGCTACTTGTGTATTTGGATCATCCTTTTTAAATGCCAGTGCTCCAGGATAAATAAACGAGGGATCATTACGTCCCCAAACTGCTAAAAGTTGGGGTTTATTTTCTCTCAAATACTTTTGAAATACAGGATATAACTTAATGTTATTCTGATAATCAAAAATTAACTCCAGCTGTCTATCGGCATATCCTGCTGAATGTGTATAAGCAATATCAAGCATATATCCATCCGGGGAAACGGTTCCTGGAAGTGTACCATAAAGATACTGTCCCTTTATCGTTTCTGGCTTAAAAGCGGTCCGATACTGTTCCCTTTTTTCGGGAGTTGGATGTTCCCAGAAATCTTTTCTTTCACCCCATTTCTCCCCCAAACCTTCCCGATAAATATTACCATTTTGACTAACAATTCCTCTAATCCACTCCGGATGGGCTGTTGCAATCCGAAATCCAATTGGCGCACCGTAGTCAAAAACATACATATAAAAACTACTAATTTTTAACTGCTTCAAAAAATTCTCCATAATTTGTGCTAAATGGTCAAAAGTATAAGAAAATTCTCGATAATCAGGAGCACTTGACCTGCCAAACCCCGGATAATCCGGAGCAATAACATGAAAGTTCTTGGCTAACAGGGGAATCAAGTCTCTAAACATATGACTTGCCGAAGGAAATCCATGGAAAAGCACAAATGTTGGGTTTTCAGGATTCCCCGCCTCACGGTAAAAAATATTTTCTGTCTCAATTTTTATTTCTTGATATTTAATCAATTTATCCAACTCCTTATCTTCTTTTCATTTTTATTAAGTAGCGTCGTCATCTTTACTTTGTCGGTACTTAGTAATTCATCCGTTAATTTTTTTAAATTATTCAAACAGTTATTAGCGACCCTCAAAAATGATATTCCTTTAGTAGTTAGCATTAACTGTGTCTCTCTACCTTTATTGGTTGTTGATAAAAGTTCTAAGTTTACCAGCTTTTTTGTCATTCGAGAAACTGATGAACGATCATATCCCAAACTACTAGTTATCTGCATAATAGTGGTTGGATTATGATCCTCAACAAACATCATAATATATGAATATGGTGGTGGTAGTTGTGTTGGCATAAAAACTTGACCCGCTAATTTTTCAACTGCTCGTGTATATTTTTCCGCAGTAAAATAGGCACAAGTTTGGTAAAATTGATGTCCCATAAAATAAACACTTCCTTATCTATATTTTCGTGTATATACATGATATAACTTAAAAGAAACTTCTTCAACTATTTTTTTATATAATCCTCAATAATTTATTAGTAACATAATAACATCTAAATTTTGACTATATCTCTACTAAAGGGTATTGCAGAATTCGAACAAAAAAAGAGGCTGAGTCAAAAGTAAATTTTGATCCACCCTCTCTATTTATCCTGTATAAACATGTTCTATAAGTTAAAACTCTCTATTTAACTTCAAATTACTCATAGTAAGATACTTACTATGTTTGTAACTCTAAGTTGGTGTTAAACTTTCCCGATCTATAGTCCCTCTTTATCTTATCCTTATTAAAGTTTACCGTTTAAAAATTGTGCTTCTCCGTTACCGAAGCTCCAATCATCGTCATTATTAGGAACTAAGCTAAACATAACATCCTCTTTTCGAAGACCTAAATCTTTATTCAATCGTTCAACTAATTTACTATAGAATTGTTTCTTATCCTTAGTTGCACGAGGACGTGTTGCTAAGTTAAATACAACTATATCATTTGTACGTTTAATTCCTAATCCTGTATCTAAGATCTGCATTTCAAATGGTTCATGCTGTGTCAAAATCTGATAACGGTCACCCTCCGGCGTGTGCAATGTTTCTATTTGAACTTCATAAGCAATATCTAACATTTTTTTCAAATAACTTTCATCATGGCCTTTAACCACATCAATTCTCATTAATGGCATAACTTATCCTCCTAGTTTATATAACTTCTATATTATGATAATCTACTATAAAATACTTTTCAATATATCTGACCGATAAAAAATTAAGACTTCTGCAAACCAAATAATGTCATAATTGCACTTACTAGCATTTCAATTGCCATTGCGTACATTGCTAACATATTTTGATCTAAAATAACGAGAAATAACGTTATTGTATAAAAAACTACAGCAATAACATTAAAGGTCATTCTTGTATTTAACATTCATTAACCTCCACAATCTTACCAACCGCAATTGGTAAAGTTACATGGGTATCATAACAACCGACTTCTCCTGCTACTGTATTCGGTAACTTAAAACCTTGTGGAACACCGTGAACATATATAACACGCTTATCTAATTCAAGATCATCGGTTCCAAATATTTCCTTAAACTTTTTCCGTAACTCGTTCAATGGTACGTTAATTTCGTAAGAAAAATATCCCTTATCATCAGAAATAGGATAATTATCATTTGGAATATGCATATGATGCGGCGTATTATCAAATGGAACCATTGTTGTACCGGAAACCGCTTCTGTTTCTGGTAAATCTACAAATCCATCATGATTAACATCCTGCTCTTTTGTAGCAATCTGTGCGATCTGACCATTAGGAAATCCATGAAAATGTTCCCAGTGCTGCATATTTGCTGGTGTATCAAACATATCAATCTTTATATTCAAATGGCTCCCTTCTTCAATAAACACAGCTTTTCCGTGTGCTTTAGTACCGATAACCTCACTGTTTAATGGCACAATTTCTGCAATATACTTTTTACTCATATAAGCTCCTCCTCATGAATTTAGCATATACTAATAATATGTTATAATTCATTTAATAAAATTGATTTATATCAAGAAGGGAGTATTTTTTATGCATTCTGAGTTAAAATGTATTAGTAGATCCCCTCTATTCGTTAATCTTCCACAAAGGGTTAAAGAAAGATTACTAACAATTTCCTCTCATCGTGAATTTTATCCCCGAGGAGCCTTAATTCAGCAACCGCTTGCTGACGCTGACGGAATGGTTATTATTGATGAAGGTAGCGCAAAGGTCTACAATGTTGCAGAAGATGGACGAGAAAAAATAATTTACATTTTAAATAGTGGTGATATTGAGGGGCAGCAGCATCTTTTTAAGCACATTAAAAATTATAATTTTATTCAGTCACTTGAGGATTCCTGGGTCTGTTCTATTAAATACACCGACTTTCAAGGATTACTCCAACACTCTCCTGATTTATCGCTATCTATCTTAAATAACTTTGGTAACCAATTAATTGAAATCGAGCGTAATAATGTCCGCCGGGATCTTCTAGATGCAAAGAACCGAATTATGGCCTACTTTGGTGATTTACAACAACTTTTAGGAAAAACTAAGTTCTTACTTCCCATTAAGAAAAAGGAACTAGCTAGTATGCTTGGAATAACTCCTGAAACTCTTAGTAGACAATTACATGTATTAATACAAGAAAAACGAATTAAGGTTACAGGTCGTGAAATTCAGTTACTTTAGTCTTTGATTGAACATAACTAAAAGTTAAATTTTAATTCCCCTATTTTACTCCCAGATACTCTCAAGGCCTTCAGTATCTGTCAGAATTACTTGGCGCTGTTGACGCTCAATATACCCAACCTGTTCCAAGGTTTTAAATTTACGGGATAACGTTTCAGGAGTAGTTCCTAAAAAAGTTGCTAACTCCTTCATCTTCATTGGAATCGTAAAAGTATACTTATTTAGTACTTTTGCGGTGTAGACTAAATAAGCCGCAAGTCGCTCTTCTATTCGTTCCAATACCAAAAATTTATTCTGCTGTTCCAAAGTAATTGTTTTAGCAACGCTATTTTCTAGTAATTTTATTGCTAGTGCTGGAGATTTTTTCAATAGTTGCTGTAAATCCGTCCGATGTAAAATACAAATTTGGGAATCCGTTGTTGACTCAGCGTAGAGACTATTGTTAGAATCACCAAACAGCCATGTTTCTCCCTCATATTCTCCTGGAGTCAACATTCTTAAAAACTGTTCCTTTCCTCCTGCAGTTAATTGATAAACCTTTACTGTTCCACGTGCAACAATAAATAACTGCTGTGTGTTCCCAGGTCTAAATATTTGTTCTCCTTGTTTAAACTCTCTGTAATGGATAAGTTCCTCGACTTGTTCTTGGTTATTTTGGTCTAATACCGCAAAAATTGGTACGAAGTGAACACAAAGATGCTTTTTCTTACCAGTGTCCATTTTATATCATCTCCCAAATTCTTTAACTATTTATTTTTCTAAAACTAAAACAACTTGTTAATCTATAAAATTCTTAATTAAGATTACTCTTTATCTTCTTCCGTATTTAGTCCTCCTGCTAATTCATACCCTAAAAAGCGTTGTCCTTTAAAAATCTGTTCTTTCATCCATCCGTATAGTTCACAAAGTTTACTAACCAATACGTCCTTTTTTTCCTGTTTTGCCAATTTAATCGCACGTGTAACAAATAAAAGCTGGGTATCAAAATCTTTAATTAAATTAAATAACTGCTTTTTCCCTTCTTCAAATTTTTCTGCACCATTTTCCTCCAGCATCGTATATTCTGTAACCTGCTGAGTTGTTGTAGGAATTGTTTCCCCTTCGCCCACCAGCAATTTGTTGATACTATTAAAAAATTCATATTCCTTCTCTATCCAATTATCTGCATTTTGTGCTAGAAATACTGTAGTTTCTCCCGTGATAAACCACTTAACCTGCGTGATTTTTAAAATATGAACTAATAAATTTGCAGTAATATGACCTACCATTGCACCAGCAGTCGGTGTGTGGTGATCTTTATCAGCTTGGACTAATTCTTGTTGGTACTTCTCTTCAGTTATCGACATTACTTTGCCTCCTCTTTTACACGTACTTTCATAACCTTATATCCTAAATCTGTTATAGCTTGTTCTAACACTGCTGCTGTAGGTCTTTCTCCGTTTACGCGAATAATTACTTTTCCTGTATTAAAAAGAATCTTTACTTCTGCAACTCCTTGTTTCTTAAGTGCAGTTTGAATTTTTGTTAGACAAGACGGACAAGTCAATTCACCCAAATACATTGTTACTTTTGTCATTTTTATTTCTTCCTTCCTTTATCAATTAATAACTTTCTATACTTTTATTTTAAAAGACGCATTCCATTAAGAATTACAATTAAGATACTTAACTCATGGACCAACATTCCTGAAGCCATATAAATATAGTTCATTAAAAGTCCACCGAACAATAGGAATACAACCGCAATTGCAATTATAATATTCTCAGTCATATTCTTTATTACCCTTCTTGAAAAATGAATAGCAATAGGGAGTTTATCTAAATCCGAGTTCATCAATACAATATCAGAAACATCTAAAGCCACATCTGTCCCACTTCCCATTGCTATTCCAATATCAGCAGTGGTCAGCGCTGGACTATCATTAATCCCGTCCCCGATAAAAGCAACGCGGTGTCCCGCATTTTGGTATTCCTTAATTTTAGCTACTTTATCGACTGGAAGTAGGTCTCCTATCGCACTTTTTACCCCGAGTTTTTGTCCAACTTGTTGAACTGCAGCAAGATTATCTCCTGAAAGAATGATTAAGTTATTAAAACCTAGTTGTTTAAGATGATTAAAAACTTCAGCAGTATTTTCACGTAGTGCATCACTAATTGTCAATACCTCACGCAGCTCCCCATTAACCGCAAGATAAACAAATGATTGACCTGTTTTTTCTAACTTAACAGTCGCAGCAGCTTTAAGATTAACACCACCGTTCATCAACAACTGTTCATTCCCAAGTAAGATTTCAATCCCTTTTATTGCTGCTTTTATTCCTTGTCCTTTTATCACGGTAGTAGCATCAATCGACAATAACTTACGATCACTGAATTCTTCTCTAATTACTCTAGCCAAAGGATGATTTGATTCACGTTCGATACTATAAAAAATACTAGCATTTTCTGCGGGTATCCCATTATAAGTGAATCTACCAGTAATTTCTGGTTCTCCCTTAGTAATAGTTCCAGTTTTATCAAAAATCAGCATATCGACATTCTTTAACACCTGAAAACTATCACTGCCCTTTGCCAAGATACCTTTTCTAGCAGCGCTACCAATTCCTGCAACCGTAGAAACCGGTACTCCAATTACTAACGCTCCTGGGCACCCAAGAACAAGTATCGTAATACCTAACTTGAAGTTACTAAAAATCAGACCAACTATAATTGCCAAAATAATTACCAAAGGTGTGTAGTACTTGGCAAATTTATCAATAGTCTTTTGTACACCTACCTTACTATCTTGGGCTTCTTCAACTAGTTCAATAATTTTTCCAAGGGTGGTATCTTCTCCTACTCTTTTAGTTTGAATTATCAAAGTCCCATTTTCAAGAATTGTCCCTGCAAAAACATCATCTCCAGTTCGTTTTTTCAATCTCCTAGATTCACCAGTTATACTTGCCTCATTCGTATATCCTTTACCTTCTACGACTACTCCATCCACAGGAACCTGAGCACCGGTTTTAACCAACAGGCAGTCGCCTTCATTAATATCGTCGATTTCAACTTCCTCAATATCAGAATTTTGGTTGTCCTTAACTCTAAATGCTATTTGTGGCACCATTTCAACTAGGTTTCTAACAGCAGAACGTGTTTTTTTCAAAGTAATTGTTTCTAAAATGTTACCAAGATTGAATAACCAGACTACAATTGCTGCTTCATCAAATTCGCCAATAATAAGGGCGCCCAAAGCTGCACTTATTACCAACAACTCAATTGAAATAGCTTTATATCGTAAAGCTTCAAATGCTCTTATTGCTATTGGTGTTCCTCCCAATACGGAAACTACAATCATTAAGATACTGTAACCAATCGGAATAATGTGAAGGTAATGTACTATTTTAGCTACTAGTAATAAAATAAACATCATCAATACATTCATTCGCTCATATTTTTTAAAAAATATTTGAAACTTATTCACTCGTCACTCCCCCTTTCCATTACCAGCCTAATCTAATAACCAGATTTTTTAATTGATAAGTATCAAGATTTTGCTAGAAAGTTATTTTTTACTTAGAATAAAATAAATAGAAGGCGTAAAGCCAAAATTTAATTTTGACCTAGTTCCTTCTATGTATTACGCTATTTATTTAATTCTTTATATTTAAGTAACTACTAGAAATCATAATCATTTTCATCCATGACTTCGGCGTTTCCCATTAAATACCCAGCTCCTACCTGAGAGAAAAAATCATGGTTAGCAGTTTCCGTAGAAATTCCATTCATTACAATTGGATTAATGTCTTTAAGTTCCGCGTGTGGAAAGAGTACATCAAAACCCATATTTTGCAATGCTTTATTTGCATTATAACGGACAAATTGCTTTACATCCGCTGCTAATCCCACTGGTGCATATACTTTTTCCGTAAATGAAAATTCATTTTCAAGTAAATCGTCTAACAAATTGTCCATCCACTTCTTAAAATCTTTTTGCTTTGCAGCGGGTAGTTCATCAAATCCTTGATGAAATTTATAACCCAGATAGGTTCCATGCACCGATTCATCACGAATAACCAGCTTTATTATTTCCGATAAGTTAGCCAGCTTATTATTTCCACGATACCATAAGGGAGTGAAGAAATTTGTATAGTAAAGAATTCCTTCTAAGAAAACACTCGCTACCTTTTTTTGTAATCCATCCCCTGTTTGATAAATATCATTAATCCTTTTTGCCTTATATTGCATCTGTGGGTTATTATTCATCCACTCAAAAACTTCACTAACTGTTTCTTGATCATTAAGCGAAGTTAGAATAGTCCCATAGCTTTTGGCATGAATAGATTCCATCATCAAGAAATCATTCAGCACAGCTGCTTCCTTACGCGTACGAACATCAGGACGCATAACAGCGACCCCTTCTTCTGATTGCAATGTATCAAGTAATGCTAATCCACCAACAACTTTATTAATAACTGCTCTTTCTGTAGCTGAAAGAATCCTCCAATCACGCAAATCATTTGATACCGGAACACGAGTATCTAGCCAATACTGTGCCGTTGCCTTGTCCCAAACATATTCATCAAGTTCATCTTCCACTACATCCCAATTAATAGTTTTATAGCTCAATCCTATTCCTCCTAGAAATCATAGTCATCATCCGTCATATCTTCTGTATCAGCTTCATTATTTGCAGCTGCAACTTGCTGTGAAAACTTATTTTGGTCGATAAAAATCCGTTCTAATTTTTCAATAAGCGATGTCTTTTTAACGGAATAAATAGGTCCCATTCCTAGTAAATTCAAACTATAGTTGGTACCCCAATAGCAAAGATTAAGTAAATCCTGGTTTTCATAATTATTTGCTGTTAAAAATGCCGTTTCTGTAGTTATTAATTCCGAAAAAAAGTTTTCGACCCAGCTTTTTATCTGTTCTTGTTGTTTATTTTCTAATTCCGAAAAACCTAATCTAAATTTATAACCGATGTATGCACAAAAAATTTCACTTCCACGTAGAATATTAAGTACTAGCTGTTCTAGGTTTGCCAAATTAGTTTGTTTTAAGATAGGATAATACTTACCAACAGAAAGACCTATCTCAGTCAGAATAAAAACCGCTTTTTTCTGTAATGATGTGCCACTTTGAAAAACTGCTATCAATTGTTCCGTCTCTTTTTGTAGGTTAGGTTCATAATCAGCAAAGTGAAATGCTTCTTTGGACTGCTGTGCCGTTAATAAGGTTCGAAAAACCGTAGTACAACTTTTAGCATGCACTGACTTCATAAAAGTAACTGTATTTAAAACTGCTTCTTCTTGCTGTGTCCGCTTATCACCACGTAGCATCGGAGTTCCAAACTCAGATTGTAAGCAAGCTAATAATGATGCTGATGCGAGTAGTTGACTCATCTGTTGCTTTTCAGTAGTCAAAAGCTGCTCCCAAGATTCCTTATCATTCGTAACTGGAATTCTGATATCTAACCAAAAGTTCGAAGTTAACTGTTCCCAAGCATACTTATCAAAATTATCTTCAATCTCATCCCAATTAATTGCCTTATAGTATAAATAACTCATTTGCTCCTCCTTAAATCATGCATGCTTCACATTCATTTGCCGTCTTAATCTCATCGTCTTCTGTAAAAGTTCTTACGTAATATAATGACTTAATTCCCTTTGTCCAAGCATAATTTCTTAAATGATTAAGATCGCGTGTCGTCATTTTAGTACCCTCTTTTTTCCATTCATAAAGCCCTTGGGGCAATTCAGAGCGCATAAAGAGGGTTAAACTCATCCCTTGGTCAATATGTTTTTGTGCAACAGCATAAGTGTCGATTATTTTACGTTGATCAATGTCATAGGCTGGTTTATAAAATGGCAGTGTCTCATTTGAGAGATATGGTGCAGGATAAAAGATTGAGCCAACTTTATTTTCCTGGCGTTGCTCAACTAATTGGGTGATTGGGTGAAGCGAAGCACTAGTCTCATTCACATAAGAGATTGAACCATTCGGAGCTACTGCTAATCGGTTACGGTGATAAAGCCCACTGTCCATTACATTCTGCTTTAGCATTTGCCAATCCATAATTTTTGGCAACTTAATTCTCTCAAAGATTATACGAACTTTACTACTTTTAAAATCGAAGTCTTGCTTTAAATAGCGGTTAAAATAACTTCCATCCGCATACGTTGATTTATCAAAATCCTTAAATACCTTATCTCTTTCTTGTGCAATTTTATTACTTGCTACAAGTGAATAATAATTTAGTGCTAAAAAATAGGCCTCTGTGAATTCAAGTGCCTCAGGAGAACCATATTCAATCTGATGCCGTGCAAGTGCTGTATGTAATCCCATTGCACCAAGCCCGATAGTATGATAGAGTGCATTTCCTTGTTTAACAGTTGGTACCTCTTTAACGTTGGTTGTATCTGTTACAGTCGTTAATGCTCTAACTGCCACTTCAACTGAATGTCCAAAGTCAGGTGAAGAAATCATATTCATAATATTCGTTGAACCTAAGTTACAAGAAATATCTGTCCCCATCTTTTTATATGATAAATCATCATCAAGTATAGAGGGCTCTTGCGGCTGCAGAATCTCACTACACAAATTACTCATAATAATTTTTCCTGCAACTGGATTTTTTTTATTAACAGTATCAATATTAAGAATATAAGGGTATCCTGATTCCTGTTGCAACCGTGAAATCTTTTGCTCCAATGATCTTGCCATGATTGTTTTCTTTTGAATTTTAGAATTAGCTACTAAATTATCATATTCCCTTGTAATATCCACATAAGAAAATGATTTACCATACTCTCGTTCAACATCATAAGGGCTAAATAGATACATCGGCTGGTTAGTTTTTAGTAATTCATAGTATTTATCTGGTACAACTAATCCTAACGATAATGTTTTAACTCGAATTTTTTCATCTGCATTTTCTTTTTTTGTATCTAAAAAATGTAGAATATCTGGATGAAAGACATTTAAATAAACAACACCAGCTCCGTTTCGCTGACCCAATTGGTTACTATAGCTAAAAGAATCTTCTAGTAACTTCATTACCGGCACAACACCTGAAGATGCATTTGCAATCTTCTTAATAGGGTCTCCTGATGCCCGTAGATTAGACAAATTAACTCCAACACCACCACCAATTCGTGATAGTTGCAATGCTGAATTTACTCCACGTCCAATTGACAGCATTGAGTCTGCTAAATCAATTAAAAAACAAGAAACCATTTCACCTCGTCTTTTCTTACCCGCATTTAAAAATGTTGGCGTTGCTGGTTGATATCGTTGATTAATTAATTCTTCAGCAATTTCATCTGCTAGAACTGAATCACCGTGTCCTAGATATAAAGCATTAAAAACAACCCGATCTGTAAAATCTTCCAAAAACTCCTGATTATCATTTGTTTTCATCGCATACTGCATGTAGAATTTATAAGCGCCTAAAAAACTACGAAAAGAGAACTTCTTTGCGCGTAATCGAGTAAAAAGTCTATACACAAATTCTTTAGAATACTTCTCTAAAACACTAGAATCAATATATTTTTCTCGTACTAAATATGCCAATTCCTCATCCAATGAGGTAAATTTTTTTGTTCGTGAGTTTACTTCTTCTTTATAAAAAGCAGCTAATGCTTCTTGATCGTACTTCAACGGGATTTGGCCATTAACTGGAATATTTACTAAATTATTCAGGTAGAAATATGTTTTTTTCATTTCTGAAATGCTAGTTGTCATTATTAGATTCTCCTTTTCTTCCTAAGTTCTTAAACTTATTCCTATTTCTCAAATACCTTTTGTTGTTCCATAATTCTCTGTGCAATCCTAAGCACATCGCTCTCCGTACCACGCAATTCATATTCGGCAATTAACGGGAATCCAAAACGTTTTGCATACTGCTTCGCTGTCAATGCAAACTGTTTATTAAAGTTACGGTTACCACTGCCAATAATCCCATAACAATGTATGTAATTATTCTCATAAGCTAAATAATCACCAAGAATCGTTGTTAAAATTTCAGTATATCCGTTATCAGTCCCATTACCACCCTTTAAAAAAGCGGGTAAAAAGGTAACAAAAGGTAAATCCAACTTAGTAAATTGTGGAAATTCCTTAACATTAAGTGCATTAACTGTGATCTTTTGTTTACCAAAGTACTGCGTTAATTTCCCAATAAAAGCCTTAGTATTTCCACTAAGACTTATATAGAGAATATTTATTTGCCCATTCATAATTAGGTTTCACCTCCATATATAGTGCATGTGTTATATTGTAACACAATATATAGGGATTAGAAGCGAATATTTAAAATATATCTCTTGTTTTACATAAAAAAACAGCTCCATTTATGGATAAAAATACTAATTTTTCAGTCTTATATATCCTTTTCTGCTGTTTAAATTCCAACTATCTTTTAGTAGACAATTCTGTAATTAGTCCGAATATCTAAAAAAAGACCCACAGCACTGCCTTATATCGCAGTAACAAATTAACCACGAAAGAAAGACATTATTATGAGTATTTCCACTTTAATATAATTAGACTAATAAGTTATGTTTATCTTAGATTAGAATAGCTTGACTTCGATAAAATTACCATGATTGCTTTTGAATAAACTAAACATCATCTTTTTATTTAATTTTAAATAACCTATTGATCAATGATTTGTATTTTAGTTCCTACCTTGATTACTGGATAATCATTTTCGGATACATATATCGTTCCCGGAAGCTTAGCTGTTTCTTTTGAAGTAAAACTAATTGTTGTATGCCCTAATCTTCCAAGATTATGCTGTACTTCACTACCTACTGCAGTAATAATATACTTTTGATTATCAAACATTATTTTCATTTCAGGATTAATCTTCTCTGTTATTGGCACTACATTAATAATAAAACATGATGAACGTAATGCGTTCGGAGCTTCATTTCCAAAAAGAATTGCCATATTAATTGTCTTAAAATCATCTACTTCAGTTCCAATCTCAAGAACCTGTGTTGAAAAAATTACTTTTTCTTTCTTAGTTGCCATCTAAATCCACCTCACAAATCTAACGTCTTATTTGGCATACAATCCAAAGCTGGCAAGCCATGCTACAAAGACTCGCGGTACACCACTAATGAAACGGCTATATAAAACAGAAGGAACACCAACTTCAACCGTTTTAGAATCAGCCTCAGCTAACCCTAATCCAACCGGAATAAAATCACAACCATTTTGAGTATTAATAGCAAAGAGTGCTGGTAGTGCATATTGTGGTGGAATATTTCCCTTCCCAATTTCGACTCCAATCAGCGTCCCTATAACTTGTCCAATAACAGCTCCTGGACCAAGTAATGGTGATAAAAATGGCAAAGAACATATAAATCCTAAAATCATTAATCCCCAAGCATTTCCAGCCAACGGTTCCATGACATTGGCGAAAACTTTACCAATCCCCGAACCATTAATAATACCAATTAGCAAGGCAACAAACGCCATAAAAGGAATAATTGTATTAATTACAGTCTGAACAGCATCTTTACCAGCTTGGTTAAAGGTAGAAACAACTTTACCTGCACCTAAGCCAATCTTAGTTAAAATTCCTGGATTTTTAGTTTGGGCTGTCAGTGTTTTAGTATTATCAAATTTTACTGATTCATCGTTACTATCGTTATTATCAGCTTCAAATTTATCTTCGCTTGATGCCGACTCATCGGATAGAGTAATTTGGTCAACATCTACATTAGAAACATAATTACCTTCATTCATGAATTGTGCTAGAGGTCCACTTTTCCCAGTCATCAGAATATTAATTGTTTTAATTCCTTTTTTAGGATAGATGCCGCACCGCAAAGTTCCACCACAATCAACAATTGCTAATGCAGTTTCTTCATCAGGAATTGAAGTTTTAAAACCATCTACTGCTTCCATTCCTGTCAACTTAGCAATCTTATCAACAATAGCTGGTTTATTGCCGCCAGTTACATAAATAAACTTATGCTTTTTTGTAGTTGGGGTAATTATTAAGGGGCCTCCCCAGCCGCCAGAACCTTTAACTACTTTTATACTCCGATATTCTTTTGTCATTATTATAACCTCCAATACTGTTAATTATTAAACTCAACTTTTTTAGAAAGTGTAACTCCCTGTTGCTTGCAAACATAAGCAGTTGTAAAATCTGTAACCCAACCACCAAGAAAATTCATTACTAAGCCCACTAACAAGTAACGAATTGCCAAATCCATCGTATTCAAACCTAGTTTTTGAACTCCCTGTGCAATTCCTAGCCAAATGAAGTATTCAGATGGATTAATATGCGGGAAAACACCATTACTTGTATGACAAAATTGCGCAATTGAAGCATACCAGCTTGGTTTATAATACTCCGGTAAAAAACGTCCCATTGAATGTGACATCGGGTTACCCAACATGAATGCTGATATAAAAGGTAAAACTAAATATCTCGTAAATGGATTTTTGGAAGAAGCCTGTGCTAGTTTCACCATTTTTTTATCGCCAACAAATGCAATAATTGCATTCATTAGTACCAACAGCAATAAAACAACTGGAATAATTGAAGTCATCCAACCAATTAAGGTTTTTCCACCGCTTTCAAATAGGCCCATAAAACCTGAAGCTAATTCTGTTATAAATTTCATAATTTCAAGACTCCTTACTAATTAATTTGTTTTTCATGCTTATGTCCTAATACTTTGTAATAAAGCGACTTAATTTTCTCTACCATTGGCAAGCTCCATATTTTGATACTCGTATCAACATCCTGCAACTTTAATTTATTGGTTTTATAATTAATATAATTTTTATAGGCGTCCAGTAAACATACTCTGGTCAACCTGTCGAATTTTTTTAATTGTTCATAAGAAGAAGCAACCTCAGCCAAATTTCTATTTTTAAGCGCTTTCAATTCTTTGAATCTTGCAAAAATAGTTACCCCTTTCATCATTTGGGCTTCTTTAATTTCACCATTGTTTTCTACAGCAATCAGAATTAAAGTTCCTGATCTTAATTTCTTTGGGTTTTTCCCAATTGCCACTGGTGCTAACATTCTTAACTTGTGGAACGTTTTAGAAAAATTTTTTATCTGTCTTAGTCCCAGTAAGCCTTGTAATAAAAAGGCAGCCACTAAGATTATACCAAAGTAAAGTAACATCAAATCGCCTCCATCAATTGAATTAATCCCCGGTTTTGATCATAATTCTTCAAGTTATTAAAGATATTGCCATTGGTTGCTATGATTCTGATCAAGTCATAAACCTGTGCCAAAATCCTGCTTAAGTTTGCATCCAGCTTATAAGGAATTGCGACAAGAAATACAACCTTGACCTTCCTACTATCATAAGTAACCGGCTTGTTAAAAAGCCCAACCGTAACTAAAATTCTATTAAGCCCTGATTTATCAATTACATGCGGCAAAGCTACACCACTACTTAAAATATTACTTGAAAGGCGCTCACGCTTTATCCAATCATTTAAGAATTCCTCATTAAGCTGTCCAATCGATATTTCATGAACAATAAGCTGTTTGACTCGTTCAGTATACGAATCATCTTTCCCAGTAAATTTAGTTACATCAAACCTGCAAAAACCATTATTAATAGCTTCGTCAACTAATGAAATCTGCAAGCGTTCACGCAAAGTTCCTTGATTAAAAACCGAATTCAATCTAATTACCGGTGACTTATTAACTAACTTATTCTCTATCGGTAAACTGTTTGAAAAAATCAGCAAGTATTTATTTGAACTCGTTTCTAATTCAAGCTGTGAATTAAACAAATCAATCTTTAAATTTTCATTTAACAATTCTTTTAATTGCTCAATAATAAACTTTCTCATCCCATTACTTATAGGCTTAACTATAGCAATTCTGTAAATTACTGGTGAAGACATATACTCTTCAAGTTCCATCTGAAAATAAATACCTAGATAACTTAATTCATTCTTGTTAAATTTAATACCGGTTTCTTTAGTCATCAGCATTAATGTTTCTTGTGCTAATTCAGCCGCAACTGGATATTTATTCAATATACTGCTCGAAATAACTCCCTCTGCTTTTATCCCATAAATGGCTCGATTAATTAAAAATAATAGATGATACCTTAATTCAATAAGCAAGCGATCGAAATCCAAATTCACGTCCAGCTTTTCTTTAACAACTGGAAAAACATTCTTCATTAATTCACCAACATCGTTTAGCGCATATTCAATCAGTTCATCGTCACTTGCAGATAATTTTTTTATGTTGAACGGATAAAGGATAAATTCCCATTCCACATCATTCAAAGTTTCTGAAACAATGCTTGAAATTACTTTTTTTAATTTTCTTATCATTTCACTTCGGACTACTTCGTGATAATATCTGCATGGCTTATTAATTTGAATGCCATATTTTCTTAACCAAACAATAATCGAAATGTTCCGTTTGACCATCGTAACCGTATCGTTATTATCATCCACTTCTTTGACTGCTCCAGTTAACTCACTATCAAATATACTGTTCAAAATTAAATCAAAGTCATAATATTTTGCAACTATGTTCCTAGCGACTACCGCATAACTGTATAGATGCTCAGTATTCAACCGAATTCCGTTATTAGGTCTTGCTTGTACTGTTACACCATAAAAAGATACTAATTCTTTCAACGCCTTCAAATCATTATTGACTGTTCCATGACTTACTGATAGCTCACTTGCCAAATCATCAAGCGCAATATATTTTTGATTTTGCATTAGTAACTTTTGTAGAATTGCTGCTTGTCTCTTGTTTGGATCATTAAAGTCCAAATCTTGTTTTAAAAAATTAGTTTGAATTTTAACAACAGCAGCATAATCTTCTATTGTTAGATAAAACTTTGATTTATTAACATTAATCTTGGCAACTCCATCAAGCTCCTTATTAATCTCGCGAATATTCTTTGCGATAGTTACCCTCGAAGTATTAAAGCGTGTTTGTATCTCCTCCAAAGCCAACGCTTCATTTTTAATAAAGAAATCCAACATTTCAAAATTTTGTCTATCCATAATCTCACCATATTTTTAATTTAGCCACGACTCTTCCCACCGGCAACATTGATTGTTACTCCTGTAATATAACTTGCACGATCTGATAATAAATAATTGACAGCATCAGCAACCTCTGAAAGCTTTCCACTTCTACCTAATGGTGTTGTTGTTGTACTCTTGTAACCAGCACGGATATCAGCAACCGTTTTATGACGTGTATATGCTAGTGCTTCTTCATATGATAGAGTCCGCAAGCCCGTGGCTTCCATAATACCAGGTGCAACTCCAACAACTCGGATGTTATGTTCCCCTAGTTCCTTAGACCACGAGCGTGTAAATCCATTGATTGCGCCCTTAGTTGCAGAGTAAACGCTCTGGCCTTGTGAACCTTCCAATCCTGCCTCTGAAGACATATTTACAACAACACCATACTTTTGTTTTTCAAACTGATGAACAACTGCTTGCGATACTAGAAAAACACTTTTTACATTTACTGCAAACATTTTCTCAAAATTGTGTTCTGTAAATTCATACTTACTCTCTGGATCAGTCGCATCCGCCAACAAACGTGGCAAATTTATTCCCGCATTATTAACCAATCCATCAATATGCTTTTGTTCAGAAATAACTTTATTTACCAAAGAATTTACTTCTGCTTTATTAGTTACGTCTGTCTTTACAAAGTGCAAATTCTTATCCTTAAAGCCCCCTTCATTTAAATCTGCATCATAAACAATTGCCCCATTATTCAATAATTCAGTTATAATTGCCTTGCCAATTCCCGATGATCCTCCCGTTACAATATAGACCCTACTAAAAATATTAATCCATGAATCAATCATTTAAATTTTCCTCCTCATTGTTTCTTTGTTCACAGATTAATATAGTTGAAAGCGCATTCTCTAACAATCCAATGTTTTTTCAACTTTTTTTCAAAACAATGTATTAATTACCACTATCGCCAAATAATAGTGTAAAAACATGACCAACCACTTAATCAGAGTTATGTTTTTAGGACAAAGATTGGCAATATAATGTCAAAAATAAAAAAATGCTTATCTTTAGTAGAATCATCCACTAAGGATAAACAACTTTTTGCAATTTATAATTTGGATGGCAATTCAAAACAACGAGGATAAAGTTCTCTTTTAACTTGCTTATTGCCTTAACTCCTTTGCTAATTCGTAGCGCTTTACCTTACCGCTAGCTGTTCGTGGCAATCTTTCTACCTTCACAAACTGTTTGGGAATTTTAAACCGAGCCAATTTTTTACTCCCATACGCAATCAATTCATTATCTGAAATCATTTGAGAACCAACATAAAATCCTACCGGCACTTCACCCCACTTATCATCAGGAACACCACAGACTGCAAATTCGGTAATTGTTGGAAATCCAGCATATGCATTCTCAATCTCATCTGGGAAAATATTCTCGCCCCCAGAAATTAACATCTCGCCTTTTCTTCCCTCGACAAACAAAAATTTAGCCTCATCATAATGTCCAACATCACCCGTCTTAAACCAGCCATCTTCTGTTAATTTTTCTTCAAAAATATGTGTAGCTCCTAAGTATCCAGACACAACATTAGGTGCCTTAATTTCAATTTCTTTTGTTTTTTCATTAATTCTAAGCTGCACAGGAAACAGTGGTTTTCCAACAGACCCTACTGCATTTAGCGCATCACTAAAACTCAACGCAACGACTTGTGAACAAGTTTCTGTCATACCATAAGATTGAATAACCGGTAGCTTTAAGGCAATACACTGCCGCAGTGTCTGTTCATCAATTGCAGCTCCTCCCAAAAGAAAACATCTAAAATCCTGATTGTACCCTCCTGCAGGGAACGATTCTAACAGCCGCTTCAACATTTGAGGAACCACAGACATCAAAGTAACAGGTTGTTCTTGCAGCAACCACGTTACTTGCTTTTCCTGAAAATGTTCGACTAGCAACACTGGCATTCCATATATTAAGCTGCGCATCATTATTGAGAATCCACTAATATGAAAGATTGGAACTGCGCATAGCCACATATCGTTGGCTTGCAAACCAAGATTAATAGCTGAACCTACAGCTGAAAAGAAATGATTCTTAAATGTCTGTAATACTCCATGCGGATTCCCAGTTGTTCCTGAAGTAAACATGATTGTTGTTACTTGGTCATCTTTGTATTCTTCTACCACATGAGGTTCGTGCTTGGCAAGTTGTTTTATTTGTGATAGCTTCCAACATTTGACATCTGCAAATTCTGTTAATTCTGCTAGCTCTTTATTTCTTGTCTGTAAAGAATCATCAACCAAAACACAGTCCACATTTGCAATTTTAATCTGCTTTGATAATTCAAATAAACTCAACCTGAAGTTAAGTAAAACAATCTGTACTCCCAGTTCCTGTAATGCTAGTACCGTCAAGTAACTGCTAGGAGTATTTGCAGCCAAAAATCCGATTCGCCCGGTTGATTTGTCAATTATATTCTGTAACTTACCACTAAGCATCCTTGTTTCGTCTTTTAATTGTTGAAAAGACCAGCTTCGATTTTCAAAAACTAACGCTGTTTTATTAGGAACAAGTGCTGCTTGTTTATTTAACCAATTTTCCAAAACATAGCATCCCCTTTCAATTATTAAGGGAATTTAGGAAACTGGTCAAAATTCGGTTTTCTTTTCTCATTGAAAGCATCTCGGCCTTCTTTTCCTTCGTCAGTAGTATAAAAAAGCATTGTAGCATCTCCTGCTAATTGTTGAATGCCAGCCAAGCCATCTGTATCTGCATTCATCGCAGCCTTTATAAAGCGTAAGGCAGTTGGTGACTTTGTCAGTATCTCATCACACCATTCAAGCGTTACCTCTTCCACCTGCTCCAAAGGCACAACTTTGTTAATCCAGTTCATCGCATATGCTTCATCAGCTGTATACCAATGGTTCATAAACCAAACTTCCTTTGCACGTTTGTGCCCTATTACCCGTGCAAGATATCCTGATCCATAACCTGCATCAAAGCTCCCCACTTTCGGACCAGTTTGTCCGAACATTGCGTTATCAGCAGCAATTGTTAAGTCACAGACCAGTTGTAAAATATTGCCGCCACCGACTGACCATCCCTTAACCATTGCAATAACTGGTTTAGGAATTATTCTAATCAGATGCTGTAAGTCAAGCACATTTAATCTGGCAATCTTATCAGATCCAACGTACCCGCCATTTCCACGAATACTCTGATCTCCACCTGAACTAAATGCCTTATCTCCGGCACCTGTTAAAATAATCACCCCAACTGTACTGTCATCTCGGCAAATCGTAAAGGCGTCAATTAACTCTTCAATTGTCAGTGGTGTAAAAGCGTTACGTTTTTCTGGTCTATTCATCGTTAACTTAGCAATTTTCCCAGTTCTTTCAAAAATTATTTCTTGGTAGTTCTTAACCTTCGTCCATTCCCTAGTTGTCATCTTCATAGTCCTTTCTGTTACAATAAGAATAAATTAATCTTGGAGGCATTCCAAATGAATCTGCTTGAATACTTAAACATTAAAACTATTAAAACATCTAAACAACAAGTTGTCCTTTCCCTAGAGGTTGATGAAATACATAAGCAGCCCTATGGTTTATTACATGGCGGCATTAATGCTGTTCTTGCCGAAACAGCAGCCAGTATGCTGGCTAATCTAAACGCCCCAGCCGGATTTGCAGCTGTTGGGATTAACATCAATACAAATCATCTTGCAACCGTAAAAGATGGCAAGGTCGAAGCCATTGCTGAACCTATAAAAATTGGAGCAAAAATACAGGTTCTAGCTGTCACAACGATTAGCTATCCTGAAGAAATCAAAACCAGCTACAGCACTGTCACAACGACGTTCCATAAAAAATAATGTTTTTATCCATCCGTAATTTTAGCATAAAGCTGCGTTAAAAGTTAAAATTCTATCTTGCTGTAACAATCTAACCTTATTATTATCTAATTACTCAAATAATTGCTGCTTTTTTTCTGCAAATTGAAGTCGACTTCTTTTAAACCTTGGAAGCATACTGCCTGGACTCTTTCGAGAAATATCATTCATGCAGTTCCAGTGGTAATCCATCTGGATCAAAGAAAAACGTCATCTTCTCTCCCGTAAAGTCATCTCTTCTTATCTCTTCTACTCTAATTTTTTGAGCCTTAAAATTTTCAACAATCGCTTCAATATTCGTAACCTTGAATGCTAGGTGTCTTAGTCCTGTTCCTTCACCAACCGGATATGATAGGCGCTTGGGGGCATCTGGTTTAATAAATAATTCAAGCCGTAGGTTCCCCTTTTCTATATCAATTTTCTCATCATTTTTTTCAATTCTTCTATAATCTGAAATAATCTTGAAACCAAGCTTATCAACGTAGAAACTAAGTGTTTCCTTTCTATCATGGCAAATTATTGCAATATGATGAATATCTTCGAAAATCATTCAAGTTCACCTTCTAAATTTTTTTTGTTCATCTTAAAATAACAGCTATCTCACCTGTAACCTCATTTTCACAAGGTGTACGTTATAGTTAGATTAATTCTAACTAAATTACTTAAGTTGTCAATTAATCATATACGCTTACCAACTAATAGATTAAAATATTTCTGTATGTTAAAATCGCCTTATAACATTGTCATTTATGAAGGGAGCTTGTTAAATGTTCACATTGTTTATCCTGTTACTTCAACGACTTGGAATCATACTTGTTTTAGCATTTCTATTAGTCAACGTCCCCTTTTTTCGCAAACTAATTGACAAAAAAACACGTAAAGCTAAGCTTTTTCTAATCATAATTTTTACTATTTTTGCTATAATATCAAATCTAACTGGTGTTGAAATAGCGAAAGACAATACTTTGATTCAAGCTCCTTTTCTAACTGGTTTACCACAATCTGATTCTATTGCGAATACTCGAACACTCGTGATTACAGTTGCTGGAATAATCGGTGGTCCCTTTGTTGGTGGTTTTGTTGGCTTCTTTGGCGGGATACATCGTGTAATTCAAGGAAACTTCTCAGATTTCTTTTATATCTTTAGTTCTACTTTGGTTGGTCTTTGTATTGGATTTTTGTCGAAAAAGTTTTGTCAAAACAACTTTTATCCTTCTTTTTTCAGTGCAGCACTCCTAGGGTTATTTGCAGAACTCATCCAGATGGCTTTCGTTGCTGTTTTTAGCGGACTAGACCTCGTTAAGCTGATTATAATCCCAATGTGTTTACTCAATAGTATTGGTGTTTCAGTATTCATCTCAATATTGAATGCATACCTTTCAAATGAACAACAATTGATGGCTGTACAAACTCATAATGTCTTGAATCTAACAAACGAAACCCTTCCTTATTTCAGACAGGGTCTTAATATCAACTCTGCCCATCAAGTCTGCAAAATCATCAAAGAGTTCACTAATTTTGATGCTGTCGGAATTACTGATAGAGTGAACGTCCTTGCACATATTGGTGCTGGAGAAGACCATCATCTTGCGGGTCAGGTAGTTTTAACAGATTTATCGAAACACGTAATTTCAAGTGGTGAAACTAAATATGCTTACCACCGCAAGGAGATAGGCTGTCCCCATCCGGACTGTCCCCTTGCGTCCGCAATAGTACTCCCCTTAAAGGTCAATAATAAGACCATTGGTGCACTTAAGATGTATTTTAATAAAGCCGAGAGCCTCACACCCGTTGAAGAAAATCTTGCTACTGGCCTTGCATCAATTTTTTCTGGTCAACTAGCTCTAGGAATGGCTGAAGAACAGGCAAAATTAATTAGCGATGCAGAGATTAAAGCTTTGCAGGCTCAAATAAACCCACACTTCTTTTTCAATGCGATTAATACCGTCAGTGCGCTCATGCGGACAAATGTTGAACAAGCTCGCAGTTCATTGATGCAGCTAAGTACATTCTTTCGTTCAAGTCTGCAGGGAATCTCCGAAACGGAAATCCCCTTAGAGCAAGAAAAAAAACACGTAAATTCATATCTATCACTTGAACAAACCAGGTTCCCTGAAAAATATATAATTGATTACAAAATTTCCGCAAGTCCACAAACCAAGGTTCCACCATTTTGCATTCAGGTTTTAGTTGAAAATTCAATCAGACATGCTTTTCCCATTAGAAAAAATGGCAACAAGATAACAATCACGGTCTGTCAAACAAAACAAAATATTGTTATCATTGTCAAAGATAACGGAGTCGGAATTGACCCAGAATTGCGTACACGTTTAGGACAAGAAACAATCGCATCAAGTACAGGAACAGGAACAGCATTAGTTAATCTGAATAGACGTTTAATTGGCCTATATGGAAATGAAAGTCATCTACAGATTACAAGTTCTGCGGAAGGTACAACAATCCAGATTAATATTCCTAATAACAATATAGCTACTATCTAATTAAGTTATTCAAATTAGTACACTTGTTAAAGAACTCCTTCAGATAGCTTTTAACATGATAAAAAGAGCTGGACCAAAAGTTAAACTTTGATCTAGCTCCATTATTTATTTAGAGTAGCCGTGTTCCATGAGTCAAAATTCTCCATCTAACTTCAAATTACTTATAGCAAAACCCTCGCTGTTCGTAACTTCATGTTAGTAGTCAAATTTACTAACTCATGTCATATACCCAATTATTTTGTCGTGAACCTACTCAAATTTATCTTTTTGCTTCACTAATCAATTCTTTCAATGCTTGCTTCTTAAAATCCTTTTGTGCCTGTAGACTAGCTTTAGCTGTTAATGCCTGTTGCTCTTGTGTCGACATGGTTGGATCCTTGGTCATAGCTGCTGTTAATTTTTCTTTAACTTGTGCCTTAATATATGCCTTGGCTTGAGCTTGAACCTTAGTTTGGTCTTCGTTCTTAGCTAATTTTTGCAATTTCTTAGCTTGTTGTGTACTGAGGACAGCCCAAGTGTCATTTATTTTAAAAGTATTGTAATGGCGAATTAATTTGTGCCCATTCCCTAAAATCCCAAACCAAAACTTATAAGAATTACTCTTATATTCCCATCTAAGGGTTCTCGTAACAAGTTTTGCTGACCCGCTTGTTTTTCGTACCTTATTTTGTGTATTCGCAGGATCTGGATTAGTTGTCGTTGCTTTTTTCTGACTTGATTTAGCTTTATAGATATACACTTTTTCTTTACCCGAAGTACCAACCGTTTGATACAATAACAAATTAATTTGTTTTGAAGAAGCGGTTGAAACCAATTTACTGGTCTTAACATTTTCCACTTTATGCATTCCAAAATGACGTTTATCATTTTCAATCAAAAAAATCATTGAAACGATCAAACCTAGCGCAAAGATAACACTTAAAACATTTCGTAAAAGAGCTTTATCAATATTAATCATTGAAACAAATAAAAGTATGGCACAAATGATTAAACTAAAGATGATCATTATTTGTCACCCCCAACTGACTGCTTTTTATGCAGCATTTCTTTTGGAGTGCTACTGCTTACAAAGAAAGCAACTAGGAGTCCAATTGCACTGAAACCTATAGCCACAATGAATGCGGCATGATAACCACCTAAAGTTGCTGAAAAAGCAGCATTTTTGTAAGCTAACGGATCAGATTTAAGCATTGCTTTAGCTGGCATATCACTCTTTGTAACATTTGTTAAAATACTAATTAAAATAGCTGTCCCCACGGAAGCTGCTACCTGCCGAATGGTATTGTTTACGGCCGTCCCATTACTCATCATCTTAATAGGCAATGAGTTCATCCCAGAGGTCGTTACTGTCATCATTGACATTGCTATCCCTGCCATTCGAATTGCGTAAAGTGTAACTATATATAATAAAGGTGTTGTCTTTGTCACGAACATGAATGGAATTGTTCCTACTGTTAGTAAGAATAGTCCTGTAATTGCTAAACGTTTTGCACCAATTCTATCGAAGGCCCGACCAGCAATTGGACTCAATATTCCCATCATTAATGCCCCAGGTAATAAAGTTAGCCCTGAATGAAAAGCACTTTCTCCTCTAACTGTTTGCAGATATAATGGTAATACCATTTCAACCCCAATCATTGCCATCATCAAAACAGAGCTTAAAAGCGCCGCACTTGAAAATTCAGGATTTTTTAGAACCCTTAAATCTAAAAATGGTTTTTCCAAACGGAATTGACGAATACCAAATGTAATCACAAAGATCACACCAACAATGATTCCTATTAAGACTACTGCACTTCCCCAACCTTTTTCACCTACTTCAGAAAATCCATAAAGTAAGCTGCCAAAACCAATTGTAGAAAGCATAGCTGAAAACCAGTCAAGTTTAATTTTGCTCGTTGGTAAAACACTCTTCATTAACCAAAAACCGGCAATAAAGACAATTACGGAAATCGGAATTAATATTCCAAATAATGCTCTCCAATTGTAGTTATCAATAACCCAACCAGAAAGAGTCGGCCCAATAGCAGGTGCTACACCAATAACCAGCCCAGCCATTCCCATTGCCGCACCACGTCTATTAGCAGGAAAAATGGTTAACATCAAGGTCTGTAGCAGTGGCATTGTTACACCAACACCCAAGGCCTGTACAAGTCTACCCGTTAATAAGAAACCAAAGTTAGGTGCCGTGTAACAAATTAGCGTCCCTATTAGAAAAACAAACATGGCACTTTGATATAACATTTTCGAGTTCATTCTGGTTGTAAGCCAAGCACTAATTGGTATCATCACACCACTGACCATCATAAAACCTGATGACAGCCATTGAACAGTAGATGTGTTGATATCAAAGCTCTTCATAAGAGTCGGAAATGCTGTTGTTAAGATTGTCTGATTCAATACCGTACAAAACGAACCAACTAATAATAAAGTCACAAGAAGTGCTCTATTATAGGGCTTTCCGTTTTGATCAATTGCTTTATCCAATTTAAATTCTCTCCCTTTTGCCAAATGTCATTTAATATTAAGTATTAATTTTCTTTATATGAAAAAAATACAAGTCTCACTTTTCTAAATATATACTCATCTTTTTTCTTTGTCAAATTAATTGACAAAACTGTAATAAAAGTTACAATTATTGAATAGAAGCTTACAAAGGGAGACTATTATGGATAGTGCACAAAATAATATCTACGTTGATCGATTCAAAGAAATCTTGAAACATGAACACTTTCTTTTGGGAATTGGCGAAATTGCAAAAGCAACGGGTGTTTCACAGCGGCAACTTCGTTATTGGGAAGAAAAAGGGTATATAAAGTCCGAAGATAATAAAAATGATTCTAAAAGCTGTGACGGCCGCCATCGAAAGTACAGCCATTTTACTTTTTTGAAGGTCTCAATGATTCAAACCTTCATTAATGATGGTTATACTTTAAACGCAGCCGTTAAAAAAACAAATGAGCACAGTCTTTTAGGCAAGGCTGTGAAGCAATTTTTGAAAGAACGAATACTAGCTGTAAATATTATCCAAGATGGCTACGAATTAGATCTTGGTTCAATAGACGATATCCCAGGAAAACATGTTTATGTACTTATTCAAAAAAACGAAAAGACAAGGCTTATTTTAAGAGATTTGGCGTGATTTTACATGGTTCCTCCTGCTGCGCTTTTTTTATTGTGTCCAAAGTTACTTAATCCTAGTCTTTCTGCGTCTTCGCTAGTGGTTGACTTTGCTGTATAATTAACTTGGACTTACCATCACCATTTCTCTGGAGGAATATAAAATGAAAGTACTTATTATTGATGACGAACCGCTTGCACGTAATGAATTAGAATTCCTTTTAAAACAAAATATTGCAGTAACAACTACATATCAAGCAGAGAGCATCCAAGAAGCACTCGATATCATCTTAAGTAAAAAAGTTGATCTGTTGTTTTTAGATATCTCTTTAAATAACGAAAATGGGTTCAAATTAGCAAATGAACTCAATCAATTGGCCGTTTCCCCCTTTGTAATTTTTGCAACAGCATATTCAAATTATGCCGTCCAAGCTTTTGATATCAATGCCCTTGACTATATTTTAAAACCATTTGAACAATCTCGGATTAACCAAGCAATTAAGAAGGCTCAAGTGGCTATTCTAAATAGGGATAAATCAAAAAAAGAACCCGTACTACCAGACAAGAATCGCTTTATTTCAATTCCGACAGAAGATCGTACGGTTGTAATAAAAAGTAACGAGGTCGTTTCAGCTGTTACAGAAAATGGGCTCCTATCAATTTATACGATGGACAATACTTACGTTTCACATGAAACCCTATCTTGGTTACGTGAATATTTAGATCAGCAAAATTTTGTACAAGTTCATCGCAGTTCAATTGTTAACATCAATAACATCGCTGAAGTTCAACCTTGGTTCAATCATAATTTCATACTAATATTAACCAATCAACAACGTGTCCCTGTAGGTCGTTCTTACTTAAAAAGTTTAAAATCTATTCTAAACATGTAGTACTTCATTCATCCCTTCAAATGAACTGTTCACTCCCCTTTTTTTACATTTAACCCAATAAATATGCTTTTTTGTTTCAGCTTAAGTTATCCTTACCTTGAAAATAATTAAAGGAGGATGATTTATGATGAATTCAAAAAAGAATGGAGCTTCCGTTTTATTACAGATGGGTATATACTCTGCTATTCTCTTTGTTTCAAACATTATCTCTAACCTATTCCCAGCATCAATGCCTGTTCCCACTCCAGTTATTGGCTTAATAATTCTATATTCTCTATTAACATTTAAGATCATCAAAATTGAATGGGTCGAATCTCTTGGCACTTTCCTTATCAGCATCATTGGGTTTCTTTTTGTACCTTCCGGTATTTCACTTGCAGCCAACTTAGATATAATGAAAACTGCCGGTGTGCAACTCGTATCAGTCGTCCTTTTCTCAACAATCATTTTGTTAGTCGTTACAGCGTATACAACCCGTTTCTTTATCTTCTTGCACACACACCAAGAAAAAACTAAGCAAGCTAAACTACTTACGAAGAAAATCTATGCTGAAAAAGCTCAAGTAACGAATGGAGATGATCGTCATGGCAATGTTTACTAACATCTTTTTTGGAATCTTTCTTTCACTATTCGTATATCTGATAGGTCAGCAACTATTCAAGAAATTTAATGGTTTCTTCTTATTCCAACCTTTGTTTGTTGCAATGATATTAGGTATTTTTATACTGTTCATACTCTCAAAGTTACTAAATATAAATATCGCCAGCTTTTATCAGAAAGCATACAAACCGGGCGGAGATATCCTCTTCTGGTTTTTAAGCCCAGCAACTATCGCATTTGCAATTCCTTTGTACAAGAGAAACGACATTGTTAAAAAATACTGGAAAGATATTTTGGCCGGTTTATTGATTGGAACAACGCTATCCTTAGTATTGATTATCACTTTTTCAAAACTTATGGGACTTAATCATACTAGTATCGCATCAATGCTTCCCCAAGCAGCAACAACTGCAATCGCATTGCCTATTTCCACTGCCATTGGCGGCAATGCATCAATCACCGCAATGGCTTGTATCCTAAATGCTGTCATTATCTATGCGCTTGGAAAGTATCTCTTCAAAATCTTTCACTTGGGTGCTGATCCAATTGGTGCTGGACTTGGACTAGGAACTTCCGGTCACACAATTGGAGCCGCATTTGCGCTTGAAATAGGTTCTGTAGAGGGCTCAATGGCAGCTATTGCCGTTGTTGTAATTGGAGCAGTTGTTGATTTATTAGTCCCCATAATTTCACATATCTTCTTATGATTCATAATCAGAAATTTCGTTTAGTCAACTTTATCAGATTTTTCATAATTAATATTTACATGCGTACGCTTTTAGAATTAGGCTCCAAGGCTGGATTAAAAATTAAATTTTATTACATTATATCCAGAACCAGTAATAGAACCGTGTCAAGAATCATCTTTGACACGGTTCTATCGTCTTATCTGCACATTAGAACTATAATCCATATTTTAAAGCGGTCCGTCATTTACATCCCAAAATTAAACTAATTTTAACTCTCTGGGTCAATTCTTCTCCCGATACTCTTTATCAAGGAGACATCATTTTTATATTCCTGTGACGTCATGTCAACATTCGCAAAACATGAAGTCAACTTACCCTTAATCTCGTACTTCTTATTCTTTCCTTTTTTTGACAGTGCAATGTAAACCCGACGCCCATCCTCATCACTATGCTTACGCTCAATCCAGCCATCCTTTTCCATTCTCTTTAATAATGGCGTTAATGTTCCATTATCAAGACTTAACTTTGCACCAATTTCCTTAATCATCATCGGCTCACCGTTTTCCCACAATGTTAAAAGGGTAATGTACTGTGGGTAAGTCAACTTATACTCTTTTAATGCACTAGCGTAAAACTTATTATAAATTTTTTGTGCTGTATAAATGGCAAAACAAAGCTCATCATCCAATTTATCCGGCTTATGCTCTAATCCCATCATCGTTCTCCTTCTTCCGCAAGATATCGTTATTTATTATACAATTAAACACTCACAATTCCGATATATTTTTTAATAAGAAACCAAACCTCTGTTGTTAGACTGATCTGCCTTCTTATGAAATTTCTGTTTGAGTTATGTTTTACATAAAAAACACATCCACCACTACCTTTTTTATTATAGCATTTTATTTCATAGTAGTCGTAAAATAACTTGGTTAACTTCTTTATTTTATTTTGAAGATGTTTAGCATTTTACCATATTATCTGTTAATGTAGTAAAATAGTATTAACGATTCATAATTACTTGGAAGCGAGGTTTTTCGATGAAAAGTTTGATAGATACTTATACTCTAAATAATGGTGTAAAGGTACCAATTGTTGGCTTCGGCACATGGCAAACACCCGATGGGGCAATTGCAAAAGTAGCTGTGAAATCAGCGTTATCATCAGGTTATCGCCATATTGATACTGCTGAAATGTATGGAAATGAAAAAAGCATTGGGGCCGCTATTAAAGAAAGCGGCGTTTCTCGCAATAGTCTGTTCATAACAAGTAAGTTATCCAATTCTGACCATAGTTATGAAAAGGCAGCCACAGCCATTGAAAAATCGTTGCGCGATTTGCAAGTTTCAACCCTCGATCTTTTTTTGATTCATTGGCCAAACCCCAAGATGTTCCGTGATTCTGATTGGAAAAAACATCTGCAAGACACTTGGCGCGCATTGGAAGATGCATATAAGGCAGGAAAAATAAAAGCCATTGGTGTTTCCAATTTTAAAGAACACCATTTCGATATTTTAAAAGAAACACAAACAGTTAAACCAATGGTTAATCAAATTCGAATCTGTCCTGGAGATTATAATGAAGAACTCATCGATTATTGTAGGAATGAAAACATTTTGTTAGAGGCATACAGCCCTCTAGGCACAGGAAAGATTTTTACAGATAAAATAATGGCAGAAATTGCTGAAAAAAATAATAGGACAGTCGCTCAAGTCTGTCTTCGTTGGTCCCTACAACACGATTTCTTACCTCTGCCAAAATCAATTCATGAGGATCGCATCGAGGAAAATTCTCATTTATTTGATTTTGAATTATCTGATTCTGATATGGCTACAATTGATAATTTAAAAGATATTGTTGGCCACGTTGCAGATCCTGATACAGCTGAGTTCTAAATCAAATTATCTTTGAATTTAGTTTTTCTATTCAGTTTGAAAAAAGGAAGTGCATTTATGACAAAAACAGTAAATAAAGATTTAATAAAAGAAAACTTGTATCAGGCAGTGAATGGTGAATGGTTAAAGACTGCCAAAATTCCTTCAGATAAATCATCTACTGGCGGTTTCGCAGACTTGGCAGACAATATTGAAAAGGTACTAATGTCTGATTTTGAAAAAATGTTAAAAGAGCCCAATAATGTAACGGATCCTTATCTAAAAGAATTCATAAGCTTCTATGCGCTAACTTCTGATTTTAAAAAAAGAGATACTGCTGGCTTTGAACCTGCCAAAAATTACCTTTCTGTGATTGAAAAGCTTGACTCTTTCGCGTCTTGGGAAAAACAACTTGGTTCATTAACATTGGCAGATTATCCGACACCTTTTTCAATTTATCTTGCACCTGATATGAAAAATACGACTGCCTATGCGCTGACAGCAGATGTTCCCAGTCTGATTCTCCCAGATAAAACCTACTATGAAGCTGACAACGAGTCGTCTAAGGCTCTCCTTGGAATCTATACTAAAATGCTGGCCAAGCTCTTTAAGCTTGCTGGCTATGCTGAAGATGCTACCAATAAAATAATTGCGGGCACGTTGGCTTTCGATAAATCAATTGTTCCTTATGTGAAAGATAGCACCGAGTTGGCAGACTACGTAAAGAGCTACAATAAGTATACTTTTGCTGATTTTCTTAAATTCAGTAATAATGTCAATTTGAAAAAATATGTAGCTGCACTAATCCATGACAATCCTGACCAAGTTATTGTTGCTGAACCAAAATTTTACGAAGCTTTTGATAAAATTATTAATCCGGAAACTTTCGATAATATGCGCAGTTGGCTCCTCTCAAAGACTTTATTATCAGTGAGCTCTTCTCTTTCCGATGAAGCACGAATCATTTCAGGTGAATATTCTAGGGCGATCTCTGGAAGCAAAGAACCAATGTCACCACAAAAAAGTGCTTTTTATCAGGCTGTTAATGTCTATAGTCAAGTAGTTGGGCTATACTATGCACATAAGTATTTCGGACCAGAAGCAAAAACAGACGTGATTGACATGGTCAAAAAGATGATTGATGTTTATAAAGAGCGCCTACAAGATAACGATTGGCTGGGTGAAGAAACCCGGAAAAAAGCTATTTTAAAATTAGAAAAACTTGGAATTCAAGTTGGTTATCCTGATAAACTAACAGAAATTTACAAGAAATTTATCGTTGAAGATAATGATTTGTTTAGTAATACTCTCAAGTTTACACAATTATCCATTATTGACCACTACAATAAGTGGAAGAAGCCTGTTGACCGGACAGAATGGGAAATGAGTGCATCTACTGTCAATGCTTATTATCATCCTTCTTATAATATCATTGTCTTTCCCGCTGCAATTTCACAAGCACCTTTTTATAGTTTAAATCAATCTTCAAGTGAGAACTTTGGGGGAATAGGTGCAGTTATTGCACATGAAATCTCACATGCCTTTGATAATAATGGTTCTCATTTCGATGAATTTGGTAACCTAAATAATTGGTGGAGTGACTCGGACTTAGAACATTTCCAGAAACTTGCTGATGCAATGATTGCTGAATTTAACGAACTTGAAACTCCAGCAGGTAAAGTAAATGGTAAATTAGTTGTTTCAGAAAATATTGCCGATGTTGGTGGTCTAAGTTGTGCCCTTGAGGCTGCCAAAAAAGAAGAAGATGTAAATCTCAAGGATTTCTTCTTCAACTGGGCTCGTGTATGGTGCCTCAAATCTTCGTTAGAAAGGCAGAAGTTACTACTTAACATTGATGTTCATGCACCTCATGAATTAAGAGCAAATATCCAACCGCAAAACTTGGCCGATTTTTACTCAACATTCAATATTTCATCTGGAGATGGAATGTATCTGCCAGAAGAAAAACGAGTTGTAATCTGGTAGAATTGCTGATATCTCCAAAAAGAGAGAAAGTTTTGACTTTAGAAACACAACTATTCATAGTAATCAAAAAAGATGCTAGATCGAAATTTTGATCTAGCACCTTTTTTGGATTCACTTAATATTGTTTTCTGTTCAAATTACATAGTACCTACATCTAATATTTTAGAGATAAGCCATTCACACTCCATCTCTTCTTTATTTAAAGTCCAAGATATTAACCTGTTCATCGACGTAATCTTTTACAACATCATCATGTGTCGCAACTATTACTATTTTCCCAGCATTTGCCATTTCTTGCAGACTAGTTAAAACTAATTGCCGATTTAGATTGTCCAATGCACCTGTCGGCTCATCAGCCAATATAATTGAAGGATTTTGTAGACTAAGTCTCGTTAAAGCAACCCTTTGTGTTTCTCCACCTGATAACGTATAAACCTTTCTTTTTAGATACCTATCAGTAAGACCGTATTTTTCAAGATGTTTCTGTAATTCTGAAAGTTTATATTTTTTTACAATATTTAGATTCTGCATGACATTGTCTTCATCAACTAATGCATAGTTTTGAAATAAATAGCCGATAATTTTTCGATAATAGTCTAAAATATTTATCGTGTTAATATTTTTATCATCCAATGTAATTGTTCCGGCTGATAAATTATTCAATCGTCCGATGCTATTTAATAACGTTGTTTTTCCACCACCGGATGGTCCAACTAATGCATACATTTTCCCAGACTCAAAAGTATAGTTTACATTATTAAATACAACATAGTCATCAAATACCTTTTTTGCATTTTTAATTCTTAAAGAATGTTCCACTCTTCTATTCCCCCTTTATTACACTGGATATTTTCTTATTTAAACGCCTGCTTTGAATTCTTAATAATATAAATTCATCAAAATTTGAAAGTCCGAAAAGTGCCAATGCAACTGTTTGATCTTTAGTAATCAGTAAAACTATGCCTGCTTCAACGAGGCTCATTACAAATATTAAGAAAATAAACTTTCTAAATATTTTTAAAAAGTGCGTTCCTAACAATCTTTGAATGGCGATTTTCTTGCGATTATTGCTAAAATAGACACTGTTTAGCGCTATATTCTCAATCACTACTATTGATAACGCAATTCCAAAGACCGTTACTAAAAGTCGCAAGTTATTCTGAACTGTCGCTAGTTGCTTCATTGCATAACTTTTCGTATTAATTATGCTGCCTATATAATTTGTTATTCTGGCAAATTTCATTCCCTTTTGAATCGTTGAAACACTCGGACTAAGAAAAGCCTCATTAGAAAGATATGTTAACCAAACACTATTTGCGTCCACATTCTTTTGACTTGTTCCACCTAGAGATTCATTTGATAACACCGCTACAACTGCCGAATTGACAGTTCCTTCATAATAACCTAGATCTAGTGCCGCTGTACTATAGGTAAAAAGCTGCTGTCCTTTTTTAATTTCAATTGCTTTAATATGTAATTTTACGCCCATCTTTTTCTCAGCACTATTAAGCCACAAGTATTCACGGTATGATTTTAAAATTTGCTGCCGTCCAACATACTGATCGGTAGGAATGAGAACATAAGTTGTCTGCGTGTCTTTTGGTAAAATCACCTGATTTCCATCTGGATCAATAACATGATTTACCTTTAAATAATTGGCATTCACACTCAAAACATGCCCACTAAACAAATCTGAAACATTACCCTGATTACTGCTCCAACCTTGATAATTAGCTAACATTCCCCCATGGTTTTCTAAGTAATTAAAGAAGATTGCTGCTTTGTGATTTAATCGCTTTGTTTCCTCAGCTGTACTCTGTATCGAGGCTAAATTAACAGTATAATAAGTCTTCCCTTTCGTCCAAATTGATAGCTGGTCTTTTAATTGACGATCTTGTTTTAAGGTACCAAGTAATGAGACAAAAGCTACACAAACAAAAACTTCAATAACAATTTTGATTGCCATATTAATATAGAATGACATTTGACTCCGCATATCGCCTTTAATAGCATTAACAATCGTCTGTCTTGAATGAATCCTTGCCCTAATTACTGCTACAAAGATCATTACTACTGCTGCAATTACGTATAATACGAACGCAAAATATAACATTATGTGGTACGTATTTGTAAATCCACTTAACTGCATATATAGTGCTAGTATCATCAAACCAATTAAATAAACACTCACAAAATAGCTTTGATCCGATAAAAAACTACGGAATGCATCTTCAAAGTTTGACATTCCTAAAAGACTTCTAATATTTATTTTCTTTAATTCTCTTAAATTTGCCAGTAATAAAACTATACCTAGTATTAAAAACGTTAGTAATATTAAATTAAAGACTTGATTGATCTCTAGAAAATTTAGAATTCCCCAGTTCCAACTCTCATTAACTTTTTCATATTGAATTCCATTTTTCTTAAACATTTTTTCAATTGAGGAACTGTTTGTATGACCAATAAAATACAACGGGTATCTAATATCACTAGTCATGAATTCATTCTTTGTTGCTTTAGTTCCTGCTGGAAGCCTTCTTTTTTCCCCATATACATACATCCTGGTACTTGTATCATTTCCACCATCTACAATCGGTACACTAAAAACCTTAATAGCTGAGATCTTATGTTTTTTCGTATAACTATTAATTGCTTGATTGAACTTAGTAGAGTTGAGACCATTTTTCATCCCATTAATTTCATAAGATGTATGGCTTGATTCAATATAAGTTGTTCCTAGTGAACGTATAAATGCAAAAAGCACAAGTAAACAAATTATACTCACAAAACTTACTACAACATGCCTCGTTCTCTTCAATACAAATCCTCCCAGAGTTATCATTGGCGATAATTATTTTAGTATATCTCAAAATCAAAAAAATAAGAATATATTTTTATTTTTAATTTTAATTATATAACACTAAAAACTATTAGACTACCTTGATATACAATCAACAACTGAACAGTAAAGATATTTGATTTTTAATTCAAAATAATCAAGATACAAAAAAGCTCATAATTGCTAGACTTATTCGTCCAATAATTATGAGCTTCTTTCCTGATTTTAAAGCTTATGAATAATTTTGCAATTACTCAAAACTGACCAATTTTATTTTCTTTTACTTTTATATGCTCTTCGCTTTGCTTTTGCTATAACTCTCTTTTTATCTTTTTCAACTTTTTTCTTTTCTTCACGCTCACGATTAATTTTAAATGGATTACTTATTAACAGTGTCTGTCCTGCCGAAAAGGCATTTCCTATCACCCAATAAAGCGATAATGCTGATGGTAAGGAGATTGCAGTTACTAAGATAAATATCGGCATCCCATATGTCATTGCAGTCGTCATCCCATTTTGTTCTGGCTGTGACATCACACTCAGCTTAGAAGTTAAAAATGTAAAGATTGCAGCCAAGATAGGTAAAACAAAATATGGATCCTTATCTCCAAGTTTCATCCATAAAAATGTACCACTCTTCAAAACTTCAGATCTCAAAATAGCCTGATATAAAGCAATTAAGATAGGCATCTGGATTACCATTGGTAGACAACCAGCAACAGGATTAACACCAGCTTCAGCATATAGTTTTTGTTGCTCTGCACGTAACTTATTCTGCGTTTCCGTATCCTTTGCGGAATATTTACCTTGCAGTGCTTTCAACTGGGGTTGTAACTCTGTTGTTTTTCTCATGCTTTTCATCTGATAAAACATAAGAGGCAAAAGAATGACACGAATAATGATTGTAAACAAAATTATGCCTAAACCGTAACTATTGCCAAAAACCTTACTTAAAAACATGATTGCTTGGACAAAGCTCCAAATTATGTAATGATCCCATATGCCAGAGCTATTCTGAGTTACTGTTGACGTACTACAACCACTTAAAATAAAAACTAGTCCCACAACACATAATAGTGTGAGAATACGTTTTGTTTTTTTCACTACATTCCCCTCACTTCACAAGCTTATTTCAGCAAAACATGAGCCAGGCGTAGGACATGTATTAAGTTTTTCTTGGTATCAGCCATTGACACGCCTGAAATTGGTGGACGAGCAATAATTATAAAGTCACAATCCTGCCGTAAATTAGGTTTTAGTTCTGTTAAACTCTGCCTAATTCTTCGCTTAACCCAATTACGTGCTACTGAATTCCCAATTCTCTTCCCTACAGATATCCCTACCCTAAAATGTAACTGATCTGGTTTATCAATTACATAAACAACAAATTGTCTATTCGCACAAGACTTTCCTTGCATGAATACTTTTTGAAAATCTGCTTCCTTTTTGACACGGTATGATTTTCGCATAATCCATCTCCATGTGTCGTATAAAAATCTACATCAAAATAAAAGACCACTGACGGTCAGTGGCCTATGCAGACAATACTTTTCTACCTTTACGACGTCTACGTGCTAAAACAGAGCGACCGTTACTTGTACTCATACGTTTACGGAAGCCATGCACTCTTTGTCGATGACGTTTCTTAGGTTGATATGTTCTCTTCATTGGATTTTCCACCTCCTTGATAGACACTTAACAATGATAACGAAAATTTTACTAAAAAAACAAGCTTTTGTCAAGTCCTTATCTACGCAAGATATTTTATCATAGATTATCTACGGATTAAAGTAAATAAAAAAACAACCTGCAAAGTTATCCACAAAAAAGTTAAAAAGTGCTTATCTCCTGTGGATTTCTCTTTTTACTTTTTTTATTTCCACAAAACACTTAACAAGCTTCTACACCAATTCACAGGGTGTTACTAATTTGTCCACAAACAAACTTCGAGTTGTGGAAAACTATTTTTTACCCTTATTTAATAGCACTTCTGCTTTGCAAATCAGCTGTGGATAAGTTGAAAAATTAATTACTATCCGTACTTCTTTTTTTACCCTGTGGATAATTAATTTACAACCTGTGCTTTTTGTTTATTTCTTTTATACATACCTGTGGAAAACTTTTAGAAAAAATGCTAGACTATTATAATGAACGTTACAATAAAGGAGGTATCTACGTGCCCGATCTTGAAACCCTATGGCAATACATTTGTGATGAATTCAAAACAAAATTATCTACAATCAGCTATAATACCTGGCTTAAAGCCGTTAAGCCAATTGCTTTTTCATCTCAAACACTTGTTATTGAAGTCCCGACTGCCTTACATAAAGATTATTGGAAAGCAAATCTAAGCAAACAAGTTGTCGCCCTTGTTGCTGATTCAATCAATCAAACAATTACAGTGATTGCCAAGTTACCTGAAGAACCTAATCCGCTTTCTTCCGGCTTTTCTAGTAATAGAACAAAAAAAAATACTAAGTTAGTTGATTCGCGCCCAACTTTTATGCGCGAGACCAAACTAAATGAAAAGTATACTTTTAATACATTCGTTATCGGAAAAGGTAATCAAATGGCACACGCCGCAGCACTAGTAGTTGCAGAAGAGCCTGGAGCCTTATACAATCCTCTTTTCTTCTTTGGAGGTGTTGGTTTAGGTAAAACCCATTTAATGCACGCAATTGGTCACCAAATGTTGACTAATAACCCGCAAGCAACAGTCAAATACGTTACCAGTGAAGCTTTCGCTAATGATTTCATCAACTCAATTCAAACAAAACGTCAAGAAGAATTTCGCAAAGAATATCGCAGCGTTGATTTACTTTTAGTAGATGATATCCAATTTTTTGCTGATAAAGAAGGAACCCAAGAAGAATTTTTCCATACTTTCAATGCATTATATGATGATAAAAAGCAAATTGTTCTTTCATCAGATCGCTTACCCAATGAAATTCCTAAACTGCAAAAAAGACTTGTATCACGCTTTAAATGGGGATTATCGGTTGATATAACCCCACCTGACCTTGAAACCAGAATTGCAATTTTACGCAACAAAGCCGATGCTGACGATTTAGATATTCCTGACGATACACTAAGCTATATAGCGGGACAAATTGACTCAAACATTCGTGAACTAGAAGGTGCCTTAGTGCGGGTACAGGCCTACGCTTCAATGACCCACCTTCCCATCTCCACTAGTTTGGCAGCAGATGCCTTAAAGAATTTAAAACTTAATGGAAAATCAACTGAAATTTCAATCTCAGTAATCCAAGACAAAGTAGCTAAGTACTATCACATCACTATCAGTGATTTAAAAGGAAAGAAAAGAGTTAAAAATATTGTAATTCCACGCCAAATAGCAATGTACCTTGCACGAGAACTCACAGATGCTTCCTTGCCCAAAATTGGCCATGAATTTGGAGGAAAAGATCATACAACAGTAATTCACGCACATGAAAAAATTGCAGGTGCATTAAATACTGATTCAGAATTGCAACGGGAAGTTAATGACTTGAAAAGCAAATTAAAAAAATAGGTACGCTGTGAATTACTGTGAACAAAAAGCGTACTTATACACAAGATATACACATGTGCATATCTTTTAAATTCCAAGTCTTTCTCTAGTTTTCCACAGAATCAACAGGCCCTACTACTATTACTATTTACTTTATAATTAATATATATACACTTAGGAGGCACTTCATGAAATTCACAATAAATAGACTTGCGTTCATCAAAAGTCTGACAGATGTTCAAAGAGCAATCTCTACAAAAACAACTATTCCTATACTGAAAGGGATAAAATTAAATTTAGAAGCAAAGGGATTAACGCTTACAGGTAGTGATGCGGATATTTCGATTGAAACATTTATTCCTGCCGAAGATGATCAGGCACAACTACAAGTTGAAGAACCTGGGCAAGTTATCTTAGCTGCAAGAATATTTAGTGAAATTATTAAAAAACTTCCTGAAGATACACTAACTTTGGAAGTAACCGAGAATTATCAGACAGAAATCCTATCAGGATCTGCATCATTTTCAATTAAGGGGCTAAATGCAGAAAATTATCCTCATTTACCAGAAATTACAGCAGAAAATACTTTGAATCTTGAAAGTGACGTCTTAAAGCAGATAATAGGACAGACTGTAATTGCAGTTTCAACTCAAGAAAGTCGGCCAATTCTTACAGGAGTTCATTTAACCATCAAAAACAACCAGTTATCTGCAGTTGCAACAGATAGTCACCGCCTTAGTCAACGCAAAATTACAATAACAGTTGCAGATGATGTATCGTATAACATCATTGTTCCAGGAAAGTCTCTTAGTGAACTATCAAAAATGATTGGGGAAGATGTAACTCAAGTTGAAGTAAGAATCTCTGAAAATCAAATATTATTTGAGTTCAACAACACAATTTTTTATTCAAGATTACTTGAAGGAAATTACCCTGATACAGATCGCTTACTTCCAAAAGATTCCGAAACTGAAATTGGTTTTAATACAAGCGAATTTCTTGCATCAATCGAAAGAGCTTCACTACTATCTCATGCAGGTCAAAATAATATTGTAAAATTAGCATTAGATACTGAAAAGCAACAGGCAACAATCTATAGTAATTCACCTGAAATAGGTAATGTTGAGGAAGAATTAAAATTTCAAAAATTAACAGGAAATAATATTGAGATCTCATTCAATCCTGATTACATGAAAGATGCTTTGAGATCTTTTGGACAAAGTACAATTACAATTTCATTTACGGCTCCTTTACGACCGTTCACATTAGTACCTAGTGAAGATCAAGAACATTTTATCCAGTTAATTACTCCTGTTAGAACATATTAGAAAAGTTGAATAAATTTTCATACTAAATTACAGAAAAGAAATGAGTTTACGGCTCATTTCTTTTTATTTTGTTTAAAATAGTCTTAAAAGGCCAAAAAATACAAATCTGTGGGTTTTAAGCTGTGTCTAGTCTCTTTATATTAACAGACCTTAAAATAGCTTATATCGGATAATAGGCCCTTGTATGATTGTTATTTGCTTTAAAAAAGTTTATAATTGAAGTTAAATGAGGAAGTTGGTGAAAGTTGTTGGATAATGAGATTCTTCTAAAAACTGAGTATATTACTTTGGGGCAAATGCTAAAAATTGCTGCAATAATTGATTCTGGCGGACAAGCAAAATGGTTTTTGCAAGAAAATGAAGTTTGGGTTAATGGTGAACAGGATAATCGAAGAGGTCGAAAACTTTATGCGGGTGATCAAGTAAATATCCCCACAATAGGGAAATTTTTAATGCGTTCGAAACAGGCTAGGTAGCCTATGTATTTAAAAGAATTAACACTGAAAAATTTTCGCAACTATTATGATATTAGTTTGGAGTTTTCACCGCAAATTAATATATTGATTGGTGAAAATGCGCAGGGAAAAACAAATCTGCTTGAGGCAATCTATGTTTTAGCAATGGCAAGGAGTCATCGTACAAATAATGAGCGTGAATTAGTGAATTTCACCAAAGAAGAAGCCTCAATTCAAGGAACATTGGAACGAAAGCTAAGCAAATTGAAGCTCGAACTTTTTTTAGGTAAAAAGGGTAAAAAAGCAAAAGTAAATCATCTGGAGCAAGCAAAGTTGTCGCAATATATTGGTCAAATGAATGTTATTTTATTTGCTCCTGAAGACCTAGCGCTCGTCAAGGGGGCACCAGCAGTTAGACGAAAATTTATTGATATGGAATTCGGACAAATTGATCCGCATTATTTATATAATTTGAGCCAGTATCGCGTACTTTTAAAACAAAGAAATCATTATTTAAAACAACTTCAATTAAAGCAGACCAAAGATTTAGTCTTACTGGAAGTCCTTTCTGATCAGATTGCAGCATTTGGAGCAGAGATTATTGCAAAACGAATTACTTTTTTAAGTGAACTTGAGAAATATGCTCAAGATGTTCAAGCACAGATAACGGAGCAAAAAGAAGAACTTAACTTCAAGTATGATACTAGCGTTGAAAATATTTATGAAAAAGATGTTAAGCAATTATACGTTGACTTAAAAAAAATTTATCAGAATAATCAAAACAAAGAAATATTTCAAGGGTCGACACTGTACGGACCGCATAGAGATGATGTTCAATTTTTAATCAATAAAAAAAATGTTCAGATTTTTGGCTCGCAAGGACAGCAAAGAACGACTGCGTTAGCTGTAAAATTAGCAGAAATTGATTTAATGAAAAATGAAACAGGTGAATATCCGATTTTATTGTTGGATGACGTTTTGTCGGAACTCGATGGAGCTCGACAAACACAATTATTACGAGCAATCCAAGAAAGAGTTCAGACATTCTTAACAACACCTAGTATGAGTGAAGTGACAAAAAGATTAATAAAAGATCCTAAAATATTTAGAATAAGTGCTGGAACTATAGAAGCGGAAGAATATAAATAATAATATTTTTTATGGATTAAAAGTTGGAGGGGATTAAAGTTGACAGATAAGGAAATAATAGAAGCCAAAGAAGCACGCGCGCAAGAATATGATGCGAGTCAGATTCAAGTGCTTGAAGGACTTGAAGCTGTGAGAAAGCGTCCGGGAATGTATATCGGAACAACAAGTTCACAAGGACTGCATCATCTAGTATGGGAAATCATTGATAATGGTATTGATGAGGCGTTGGCAGGATTTGCAGATGAAATTAATGTAACTATTGAGAAGGATAACAGTATAACTGTCACAGATAATGGTAGAGGGATACCAGTAGATATCCAGACAAAAACAGGCAGACCAGCGCTTGAAACGGTCTTTACAATTCTACATGCTGGTGGAAAATTTGGCGGTGGTGGTTACAAAGTTTCAGGTGGACTTCATGGTGTTGGAGCTTCCGTCGTAAATGCTTTATCTACAAATCTTAATGTTGAAGTTAAGAAAAATGGTAAGATTTATGCAATCGATTTTAAACGTGGAAAAGTAAGTCACGAGATGAAAATCATTGGCGAATGTGGTGAACATGAGCATGGGACAAAGGTTCATTTCCTACCAGATCCAGATATCTTTGTAGAGACGACCGTTTATGATATCAAAATATTAACTACAAGAATAAGAGAACTTGCATTTCTAAACAAAGGACTAAAAATTACGATTACAGATAATCGCGATGAAAGGCCCAAAACAAAAGAATTTCATTATATCGGTGGGATTAAGCATTATGTTGAATTTCTTAATAAAGGAAAGGAAGTCTTATTTGAAGAGCCTATTTATGTAGAAGGCGAGCAAAAGGGAATAACGGTTGAAGTCGCTCTGCAATATACTGATGATTTTCATTCTAATTTAATGACATTTGCTAATAATATTCACACATATGAAGGTGGAACTCATGAAGCTGGATTTAAGACTGCACTGACTAGAGTGATTAATGATTATGCACATAAGAGCGGAAGGATAAAAGAAAATGAAGACAACCTTTCTGGTGAAGATGTGCGTGAAGGTATAACAGCAGTCGTCAGCATTAAGCATCCAGATCCACAATTTGAAGGACAAACAAAAACAAAATTAGGTAATTCAGATGCAAGAACAGTCACGGATAGAATGTTTGCTGAACATTTTTCTAAATTCATGATGGAGAATCCAACAATCGCTAGAAAAGTTGTAGATAAGGGTTTACTAGCATCTAAAGCAAGAATTGCAGCAAAACGTGCACGTGAAGTAACTAGAAAAAAGAATGGTCTGGAAATTAGTAATTTACCTGGAAAGTTAGCTGATAATACAAGCAAAGATCCTGAAATCTCAGAATTATTTATCGTCGAGGGAGACTCTGCTGGTGGTTCAGCAAAACAAGGGCGTTCAAGATTAACCCAAGCAATTTTACCTATCAGGGGTAAGATTTTGAATGTTGAAAAGGCAACATTGGATAGAATATTAGCCAATGAAGAAATTAGATCACTATTTACAGCTTTGGGAACGGGCTTTGGTCAGGAATTCAATGTTGAAAAAGCTAACTATCATAAATTAATAATAATGACAGATGCCGATGTTGATGGTGCGCATATCCGTACGTTGTTATTAACACTCTTCTACAGATTTATGAGACCGATGATTGATAAAGGATTCGTTTATATTGCCCAGCCACCACTATACCAAGTACGACAAGGAAAATTGATTAGGTATATTGACACTGATACTGAACTTGATGAGGTCTTAGGACAGTTGCAACCATCACCAAAACCAACTATTCAACGATATAAAGGTTTGGGTGAAATGGATGCTGAGCAACTATGGGAAACAACCATGGATCCAGAAAATAGACGTTTGCTAAGAGTTAGACTCGAGGACGCGGAAGAAGCAAATGGAGTATTTGAAATGTTGATGGGTGACAAGGTTGAGCCAAGACGTGAATTTATTGAAGCGAATGCAACCTTTGTTGATAACTTGGATGTATAGATATTTCCGAGGAAATATTTGAGAAATTAGGAGGGATAGACGTTGGTAGATCTTCCAAATAGAATTAAAGATTCCGATTTATCTGGAATTATGCGAAAGTCTTTTATGGAATATGCAATGAGTGTAATTGTTGCCCGTGCGTTGCCAGATGTACGTGATGGATTGAAACCAGTCCATCGCAGAATTTTATACGGGATGAATGAGTTAGGGGTAACTCCTGATAAACCATATAAAAAGTCTGCAAGAATTGTAGGAGATGTTATGGGAAAGTATCATCCACATGGAGATTCTGCAATTTATGAATCAATGGTCAGGATGGCACAAGAATTTAGTTATAGGTACATGCTCGTTGACGGACACGGTAATTTTGGATCTGTCGATGGTGATGGCGCTGCCGCAATGCGTTATACGGAAGCACGTATGAGTAAGATAGCTACAGAAATGCTACGTGATATTAATAAAAATACCATTGATTTTACAGAAAACTATGATGGATCAGAAAGGGAACCTGTTGTACTTCCAGCAAGGTTTCCAAATTTACTTGTCAATGGAGCAACAGGAATTGCGGTAGGGATGACTACTAATATTCCACCTCATAACTTGGCGGAAGTAATTTCTGGATTACATATTTTAATGAAAAATCCTGAAGCAACAACGGCTGATTTAATGGAGGTAATTAAAGGTCCCGATTTCCCTACAGGAGGGATTGTTTTAGGCAAATCTGGAATTCGCAAAGCTTATGAAACTGGTAAGGGAACTGTTACAATTAGGGCTAAAGTTGAGATTGAGGAATCAACAAATGGTCGTGAACAAATAATTATTAATGAATTGCCATATATGGTTAACAAAGCGAAACTAATCGAAAGAATTGCTGAGTTGGCACGTGATAAAAAAATTGAAGGAATTACGGATATTCGTGATGAATCTGATCGAGAAGGTATGCGTGTCTCAATAGATATTAGACGCGATATGAGTGCATCTGTTGTTTTGAATAATTTATACAAATTAACATTAATGCAGACTACATTTGGATTTAATATGCTGGCGATTGTAAAAGGGACACCTAAAATTCTTAGCTTGAAGCAAATTTTAAAGTACTATCTTGAACACCAAGAAATCGTTATCAGACGTAGAACCGAGTTTGAGTTAAAGAAAGCTCAAGCAAGGGCACATATTTTAGAGGGTTTGAGAATAGCACTTGATCACATTGATGAAATCATCAATATTATTCGTAGTTCTAAGAGTGGTGAAATTGCTAAGGGAAAGTTGATTGAAGGCTATCAGCTATCTGATAAGCAAGCTCAAGCTATTTTAGATATGCGCTTGGTTCGTCTAACGGGCTTGGAACGTGAGAAGATAGAAGATGAGTACAACAAGTTGCTTGAAGCTATCGCGGATTATAAGGATATTCTTGCACATACTGAACGAATTGATGAGATTATCTATCAGGAGTTACTGGAAATACAAGAAAAATATGGTGATGAACGTAGAACCGAATTATTGGTGGGAGAAGTACTCAGCATTGAAGATGAAGATTTAATCGAAGAAGAAGATGTTGTGATAGCCCTCACTCATAACGGTTATATTAAACGCTTAGCAACAAGTGAATTTAAGGCTCAACGTCGAGGTGGTCGAGGCGTCCAAGGAATGGGAGTTCATGATGATGACTTCATTGAGCACTTAGTTAATACTTCTACACACGATGAGCTTTTATTCTTCACAAATATGGGGAAAGTCTACCAGATGAAGGGTTATGAAATTCCTGAATATGGACGTACAGCAAAAGGAATACCGGTTATCAATTTGCTTGGTATAGATTCGGGGGAAAAGGTTCAGGCGGTCATAAATATTTCGCGTGATATGAAGAAAAAGAAAATGTATTTGTTTTTTACCACACGTCTAGGAATTTCGAAACGTACGTTGGTTAGTGAATTTTCAAACATTAGAAGTAACGGATTAAAAGCAATTACGTTGAAGGAAAACGATGAGTTAATTAGTGTCTTGATTACCGATGGAAACAAAAACATCATAATTGGAACACATCTAGGATATGCGGTTAGTTTCTCCGAGAAGGATGTCAGATCAATGGGAAGATTGGCAGCAGGTGTCAGAGGAATTCGCTTAAGAGATGAAGATTATGTGGTTGGAGCAGATATTTTATATCCAGATAGTCACGTCTTCGTAATTAGTGAGAATGGCTTCGGCAAACAGACATCAGCTTCAGAGTACCCAATAAAGGGTCGAGGAGGCAAAGGAATAAAAACATCTAATGTTACTGAAAAAAATGGACCAGTTGCGGGCTTAACAACAGTTATTGGTACTGAAGACATTATGTTAATTACAAACAAGGGAGTTACGATCAGATTTAATATTGACAGTGTCTCTGAAACTGGGAGAGCAACTCTAGGTGTGCATCTGATCAAGATTGAAGAAGGTGCATTTGTTTCAACGATGGCAAAAGTTGCACCGGAAGAGCTTGATGAAGAAGGACAGGATGAAAAAAATAATCTTTGACAGAATTAGAGATTTTGCGTATTTAAAAATATAGGCAGTGATAAGAATTTAGATGCCTTGTAATATTATATTGAAAATGATATAATGTTTGTTCGTTAGTATCTAACTAGAAATAGCATTAGATTACTTTCCTTGTTCTTAACAGAATTAAGAACCAACAGTCCATAAGGAGGTGTAAACAGTCATGACATACGAAATTACTTATATTATCAGCCCAGCAATTGATGAAGCTGCTAAAGCTACATTGGTTGATCGTTTCGACAGTATTTTAAAAGATAACGGTGCTGAAATTGTAGATTCAAAAGACTGGTCTAAGCGTCGTTTTGCATACGAAATCGGTGGCTTTACAGAAGGAACATATCATATTGTAAATACTAAAGTTGATGATGCCGTAGCAATCGACGAATTTGATCGTCTTGCAAAGATTAATGATGCAATCTTACGTCATATGATCGTTAAACGCGAAGCTTAATTAAGAAAATAAATAGTTAAAGGGGGAGTAGAACTTTGATTAATAGAGCTATACTTGTAGGTCGATTAACAAGAGATCCTGATTTGCGTTATACCTCTAGCGGTGCTGCTGTTGCAACATTTACTATCGCTGTAAATCGCCAATTCACAAACCAACAAGGTGAGCGTGAGGCAGATTTTATTAATTGTGTAATTTGGCGTAAAGCTGCAGAAAATTTTGCAAACTTTACACATAAAGGATCTTTGATAGGTGTAGAGGGACGTATTCAAACTAGGTCTTATGAAAATCAACAAGGAAATAGGGTCTATGTTACAGAAGTTATTGTTGATAGCTTCTCATTACTTGAATCACGTTCACAATCTGAGCGTCAGCAAAGTAATAGTAACTCACAAAGTTCTAGTCCTTCGCAAGGAACAAAGTCAAATTCAGGAGATAATCCATTTGGTAGTATGATGAATAGTAATAATTCATCCAGTAGTAATACAAATACAAATGATGCTGATCCGTTTGCCAGTAATGGGCAACAGATTGATATCTCGGATGATGACTTGCCATTTTAGATAGCAAGGAGGGAAAACAATGGCACAACAACGTAGAGGTGGCCGCCGTCGCCGTAAGGTAGATTTTATTGCAGCAAACCATATTGAGTATATTGATTATAAAGATACTGATCTTTTGAAACGCTTTGTTTCCGAACGTGGTAAAATTTTACCTCGTCGAGTTTCTGGAACTAGTGCAAAGAACCAACGTCGTTTGACAATTGCAATCAAGCGTGCTCGTATTATGGGTCTTTTACCATTTGTAACAGAAGATTAAAAATTAAAGATGTGGCTAATCCGCATCTTTTTTTTTGCGATAAAAAGGCATTTAAATTATATTTTTAACAATATATAGTATGCTTTGCTTAAATTTTATCAATATGTTGTATGAATGGAGCCGAGAATATGATAAAATATTCTTGGCTCTTTTTTAACGAAGAAATCGTAATCTGCAGCAGTCGATTTCAGAATACTAAAAAAGCTGTAACTTTAGTCGCTTTTTGACTGTAAACAATTTAAGAGATAAGAACAAAAGGATTTTAAAACTATTAAAAAGGGATGGAAATATGTTTAATCGTTATGTAGCTGTATTATCAAATTTACCAGAGTATTCTAAGAATGTTTTTAGGAAAAATTATTTTAGTTGGTTGTTAAATCAGTGTAAAGGCTGGGGTAGATTTAGCTATGGGCTACTTTTATTTAATTTTGTATTACAAGTATTTTCATTATTGCAATCATTTAGTGTTGCCCCTACACAATCGCTTTTATCGTTTATTGGGGGAAATTTATCAGTTGCCTGTGTTATAGGTATTTCTAACCGTTCAGGAATTCAAGGTTGGGCTGGAGCGTTAAGTGCGGTCTGTATAGCAAGTGTTGGTTTTATGGCCGGAAATTATGCAACAGCTTGGGAACAAATCGGATATCTAATTTTTCTAGATATTTTTTGTATTCTTGATCCGAAATGGAATGATAATATTCAAGCTGAAAAATTTGAGAATATTAAAGATTGGATTTATTATATTCTATTCTTTATCGTGGCATGGGGCGTTATCTATTATATTTTTAGCATGACAAATGATCCGCGTGTCTTCTTGGATAGCTTGAACTTAGCTATGGCAATCACTGGTTCTTTGTTGGAATTAAATCGGAAACGCGAGCAGTACTTCGTATGGACCATAAGTTCTGTTTTCACAATTGCATTATGGATGCAAACGATGTTACAAGGTGATGGTAATTTTGCACTTATTTTCAGTTACGGAGTGTTTTTCTTGAATGACATGTATGCATTCTTTAGTAAACGTGGTTGGTTCAAAGCTACAGAATAAATTAAATGAAGTATTTTTAAAGTAAAAGAGATAGGAGCTGGAGCAAAAGTTAAATTTTGATCTGGCTTTTTTAATTTGGAATCAATAATTAGTTGGTATAGTAATTTCATTTTTGCTGGAGTATGTATCTCAGTTGCGTTTGTGATAAAATAAGGAACAAAGTCAAAGTCTACGGAACAGACTGTGTTTTTTCGATTATTAAGATTTTTGTATAAAATTTAATTTAACACTGAAAATACTTGTAGGAATGAGGAGAATATTTTGAAACAGTTTTTTTCAAGGGATTTTTTGCATTTCCCGTCATTCATGAAAAATGAAAAATTGCGTATTATTGCGATATTCCTATTAATGATATCTTTAGTTTGTGTAGCAATGTCATTTGTAGTCAGCTGGGTCTTAGGGATCTTCATAGCTACGCTTGTTTTAATAACTATTATTGTTTCTTTTTTTGTTTTAAAAGCAATCACTGAAGACACCACTGAATATATTTCTGACTTGTCGTACCGGATAAAAAGAGGAGAACAAGAATCTTTAATAAAGATGCCAGTTGGAATTATGTTTTTGAACGGAGAAAATGAAATCGAGTGGGTCAATCCTTACTTGCAGAAGTATTTCGGTCAGGAGGAAGTACTAGGTAAAGCTTTATCTGCGGTGGATAAAGAATTGGCAGCGGTAGTGGGGAAATATGGTGCAGAAAAAAAGCCTGTCGAAGTTTCATGGCGTGAGTATCGTTTCCAATTGTTAATTGAAAATGATATCCATGCAGTATATCTGATGGATACTACACGTTATGCAAAGATCGAACAGCATGATAAAGATACTGACGTGGTAATTGGACAAATTTTTATTGATAACTATGATGAAGTGACTCAGACAATGAATGATAAGAGTGTCTCAAATATTAGTAATTATGTAACAAACGAACTTTCTAATTGGGCAAAGAAGTATCAAATGTACTTGAAGAGAATAGATGATGATCATTTCTTTATCTTGGCATACGCAAGCGTCTTAGAAAAATTAGAAGAGGATAAGTTTAAGATTTTGGATAGAATTCGTGAGAGAACATCTAAACAAAACCTCCCTCTAACTTTGAGTATGGGGATTTCTTACGGTGAAGATGATTTGGCACTTCTTTCGAAAACGGCACAAAATAACTTAGATCTTGCTCTGGGACGAGGTGGAGACCAAGTTGTAGTTAAGACTCCTGAACAACAGGCACGCTTTTATGGTGGAAAAACAAATCCAATGGAGAAGCGAACTAGGGTTAGGGCTAGAATGATAGCTCAAGCTTTGCAAGAACTTATGAGTCAAACAGATCAGGTTTTTGTGATGGGGCATAAGTATCCTGACATGGATTCGATTGGTGCGTGTTTAGGGTTACGAAGAATAGCTGCTATGAATCAAAAAAAATGTTGGATAGTTTTGGATAACGAGAAACTACATTCTGATGTAACTAGATTAATGGATGAACTTTCGCAATATCCTGAAATAAAAGGAACTGTTATTTCAGTTGAAGAGGCTCTTGAAAAAGCAACAAAGCAAAGTCTATTGATAATGGTTGATCATTCAAAACCTTCAATTTCGACTAGTCAGGAACTATATAAAAAGTTAGCCAATCGAATGATGGTAATTGATCATCATAGACGTGGTGAGGAATTTCCAGAGAATCCAATCTTAGTTTATATTGAACCATATGCATCTTCAACATGTGAGTTAATCACGGAAATGTTTGAGTATCAGTCACGTGATAGTGAACCAATTAATAAGATAGAGGCCACAGCAATGTTGACCGGAATAATAATCGATACAAAATCATTTACTTTACGTACGGGAACGAGAACATTTGATGCAGCTAGCTACTTGCGTTCAGTGGGTGCTGATTCAGCGATGGCACAGCATTTTATGAAAGAAAATGTTGATAATTTCTTACAAAGGAATCACTTGATCGATCGTGTAGAATTTATCGGTAACAGAGTTGCACTTTGTGTCGGAGAAAAGGATAAGATATATGATTCAGTGATTGCTGCACAGGCCGCTGATGCATTGCTGAGTGTTAGTGGTGTGGAAGCATCATATGTCGTTACTAGACGTTCTGACGGGAAGATAGGGATATCCGCACGAAGTAATGGCAAGGCAAATGTCCAAGTTGTGATGGAAGAACTTGGCGGTGGTGGACACCTTTCCAATGCTGCAACACAATTAGAGGATGTCACAATTGATGTCGCAAAGGAAGAGCTACAAAGGGCAATTGAAGAGAACAGCTAGTATTAATCTTTGGAGGGGTAAGTTATGAAAGTTATTTTTTTACAGGATGTAAGGGGCAAAGGCAAGCGCGGTGAAATAAAAGAAGTTCCAGATGGTTATGCAAATTTCTTGATTAAGGGAAATAAAGCTAAATCAGCAACTGTCCAAGCAATGAGTCAGCTTAAGGGACAACAAAAAGCGGAGGAGAAACGCGAAACTGAAATTTTTGTAGAAGCACAAGAATTAAAGCTGAAATTAGAGTCCGGTGAAATGATTGTCGAAATGAAGGCTAAGGCTGGTGAAGATGGACGTTTATTTGGTTCAATTACAAGTAAACAGGTAGCTCAGGCACTTAACCAGCAATATTCTTTGAAGATTGATAAAAGAAAAATGGAGCTGAGCGAGCCAATCAAAACGCTTGGATATTCCAATATTCCAGTTAAGTTACACAACAAAGTTACAGCAAAAATTAGAGTACACATTACAGAACAATAAATTAATTTTAGCAGGTAAAGGGTGAATGGATTATGAACAATGAAGAGTTGATTGATCATTTGCCTCCTCAAAATGTTGGAGCTGAGCAAGCTGTTTTAGGGGCAGTCTTTTTGCGTTCAGAGGCGCTTATAGAAGCAATGGAATACCTGCAAGCAGAAGACTTTTACAAAAGAGCACATCAAATCATCTTTCAAGCAATGATTGATTTGAATAACCAAGATGAAGTTATCGATGTTATTACAATTAATAACTATTTAACTTCTAATCAACAAGTTGATGATGTTGGTGGAGTTGCATATATTGCAGAACTTGCTGCAGCCGTTCCAACTGCCGCAAATATTGTGTATTACGCAAGAATTGTTGAAGAGAAGGCATTACTGCGGAGATTGATAGCAACTGCGACTAATATTGTTACGCAAACTTATTCGCAAGATGAGGATGTTCCATCATTATTAGATGATGCTGAGCGTCAAATTATGGAAGTATCTGAACGCAGGAATCGAACTGGGTTTAAGCCCATCAATGATGTACTGAATAGTACTATGGAAGAAATTGATAGGCTTTATCAACAAGATGAAGAAGTAACAGGTTTGCCAACAGGATATCCTGATCTTGATAAGATGACTGCTGGATTACAACCAGATAACCTAATTATTTTGGCTGCTCGACCAGCCGTTGGTAAGACTGCTTTCGCACTAAATATTGCACAAAATATTGGAACAAAGACGGATAGTACAGTAGCTATTTTTTCACTAGAAATGAGCGCTGAATCATTAGTTAATAGAATGTTGTGTGCCGAGGGGAGTATCAATGCTAATCACCTAAGAACAGGGCAGCTTGAGGATGATGAGTGGCAAAAATTAGTTGTAGCTATGGGTTCGTTATCACAAGCCGCTATCTATATTGATGATACTCCAGGTATTAAAATGGCGGAAATTCGGGCAAAATGTCGAAGACTAGCGAAGGAGAAAGGCAAACTAGGATTAATTGTAGTCGATTATTTGCAGCTAATTGAAGGTTCAAATAAAGAAAGTCGGCAACAAGAAGTCTCAGAGATTTCACGGCAATTAAAGAAATTGGCTAAGGAATTATCCGTACCAATCATCGCTTTATCACAGTTGTCACGTGGCGTTGAACAACGACAAGATAAGAGACCTGTCTTATCTGATATAAGAGAGTCAGGTTCGATTGAACAGGATGCAGATATTGTTGCCTTTTTATATCGTGATGACTACTATGAGCGTTCGGGATCAGATGGAGACGAAGATGAACGGCAAGATGAGGCTGTACAAGATGTGGGTGAGGTTGAGGTTATTATTGAAAAAAACCGTTCTGGAGCCCGTGGTACGGTTAAACTGTTATTTGTAAAGTCGTATAATAAGTTTTCATCTGTCTCTTATATTCCAACTCAAGGATAATAACAAGCAGATAAATTATATGAATGATGAGAAGATTGCCAATTAATTTGTGGCTATCTTTTTTTATTATTTGTGCAATCTGAATTATTTACGGAAATGTGAACTAATAAAGGAACTTTGCCAAAATATAAATTTCAGTAAAGTTCCTTTGTTATACTTACAAAATACTAGAGTAATTATTTTAGAAGCGTCTAATATAATTTCCATTTAATACTTCAGTTGTTTGAACATTGATAAAGGCATTTTTATCTACAAGTAGTATCACATGTTTTAAAAAGGAAATATCACTTTTTTGAATGATCATAACTAACATATCGGTTTTTTGATTCGTATAAATTCCCTTTCCGGAAAATAGCGTAGCACCATGTGTATAATCATGTAAACTTTCTATTATTGATTCAGATTTTTTTGTCAGAACAACTAGAGTAACGTCATTTTGCTGAATATATATTTTATCCATGATAAAGCTCGTAATAACCATCCCGATTAAACTGTAAGTTGCACCAGAAATACCAAAAAAAATTGCTGTAAATCCAAGTACCACAGTGTTAATGATAGTATTCACAAACCCAATATTTCGGTGGAATTTTTGTTGGATAAAGCTCACAATAACATCGGTTCCTCCTGTAGAAAAGCCACTTCGAAAACAGAATCCGATTCCAATTCCAATAATTACGCTACCTACTAATGTATTGGTCAGCCTCTCAGTAATAACACTCGTCTCCGGGATAAGGTGCAAAAAAAGTACATTCGAAATTACTGCTACCAAGGAAAAAAACGTATAACTACTACCAAAAATGAACCATGAAAAAATCACGAGTGGGATATTCAATAAGATAATTAGTGTCGCGATACTCAAATCAATATGACTCATTACCAAAATACCGTTTAGCAATTGAGCAATTCCTGGAATTCCGATAGAATACGAATGTGCCGAGTTCAAAAATAGATTGATACCCAAGGCTGATAATAAGCCGTATAAACTTGCAATCATAAATTTAAACAACCAATTTAAATATGAATTATCAATGAAATATTTTTTTCTTTTCATAACAAACCAACTTTATTTTAGAATTAACTCTGATAAAGTGGTAGGCGCCTGTGTCATTAGGCGATACCCATCTTTTGTAATTACTGCTGTATCCGAATGTCGATAGCCCCCCTGATTTTGGAAATAAATTGCTGGTTCAACAGAAACAACCATATTTTCCTGTAGAATAGAATCATTCCCCAGTGAAAGCGTTGGCCACTCGTGATTATTTAATCCGATACCATGACCTGGGCGATGTAAAATATTGTCTGATAGTCCTTGCTCTGCAAAATATGCATCAACAACTTTTTCAATATCACTTGCCTTATTTCCTGGTTTTAAATTATTAAGGAAAATACTTCTGGCTGTCATCATTTGTGTGAAGCGTGTTTGTTGCTCCTTAGTAGGTTCCACTGTAAAAAAGGTACGCTCACACTCAGATGCATATCCTTGTAATACAAAGAGTGCAATATCAATATTAGGACCAGCTCCAATTGTCGCATTAAGATCTGGAATACTATGGGGCATAAAACTATATTCTGCTGGCCAAACAGCATTAATAGTTCGATTTTCCAAGCTAAAATGTTTGGTCATTTCCTCGGCACCCATTTGCATAGCAAGCCTATAAGTATCTGCAATTTTAGTTCCTGTCTTCGCAATTCTTAATGTCTGTTTTACGACTCTGCTACAAATATCAGCTACATATTGCAATTTATCCAATTCATATTCGCTTTTGATCATACGCTGATTTTGCACAATGAACTTAACTATCCAATTAATTTCTGAAGTAAAATGAGTCATTAATAATTGGCTATTACCCTCAATTCCAACATGAGAAAGTTTTTTCAGATGTTTAATTAATACCTCGTACCAGTTATCAGCAAGCTTTGAAGTTACATCGAAGTAATTATCTAAGTCATAGTCAAAGTATGGTACTGTGAAATGGTCCACTTCGAGTTTAGGAACAACAAATAAAGGTTTTTTATCAGGGTACATAATCAATATAAATGGCCGTTGTTCTGGTTTATAACTAATGTTAGTGAAGTACCAGATATCTTCTTGATCAGTTATGACATATGCTTCTAGGTGCGCTGCTCGTAATTTATTTTGTAATATCGAAATTCTTTGTTGTAATTCTGTGGTTAAAGAATTCATTTTGTTGTCCTCCTGTAATATATTATAATTTATATGGCACTTTTCTTATGAACTTTGACGTAATAATAACGGCGTTTGTATGAAAAAACAACTGACAAAGTAAAGCCAAGGGTAGCTTTTCATACTCTTTATAGTCTTTAGTACGATAATATCTATGTGATTAAAAGACAGATGGTTTATTTTCATTAAACAGTTCATAATTATTGTTATGAGTTAGAAGATCATTAAAATAAACTATGCTATCCAATTTTACGGAAGGAAGAAGCTATGTATAATTCTGATAAACGCATTATTAAAACTGAACGGCTAATAAAAAGCACGTTCATTGATTTGTTAATCCAAAAAGACTGTTCAAAAATAACAATTAAAGAAATTTGTAATAAGGCACTGATAAGCAAATCAACATTCTATGCTCATTATGAAGACAAATACACTTTACTTCAGGCACTAATCGATGAATATGCTGAGCAATTCGAGCTAGAAGTCCATAAACGGCTTAATCTTGTCAGTACAAAGGATGATAATGCACTACAGATACTTACACACATTACACAAAGTGTGTCTGCACACAATCAACAGTTATCTGTTTTATTGAAAGAATCTAAAGGGGATGATTGCCTTGAAAGTAAACTACGAAATATTTTAATCAATGAAGCATCAACATATCTAGCAGCTAATCATGAAAATAAAAAGTTTTCTAATGAATTTTTAGCAAAAATTTATACAGAAATTACGTTAGCCTCACTGTCTTTTATTTTAATGAACCATGATAACTTAGACCTATTAGAACAACAAGCCCACTTTATTGATGTATTACAACGAACAATGCTTGCAAATGTCTAAAGTGAGATTACTTGTTTGAATTATCAAACGGCAATTTTTGGATTTATATATTTAAGAAGGAAATCTAATTAGGATTATGCAAAAAAGAATTATTACAACCTAAAAAGTCCCTAAGTTAAATATCCAAATTTCAAAGTTCGGTATTAATGTAATCAGTAAAGTATAATATTAATAATATTCGGAATTTACTTGAAATGTAGGGCTTCTACTGATACAATTATCGAGGTTGATGGTACACAAGTAAGATATTCAAATCATTTTATGAGGTGAAAAAAATGTCATCAGTAGTTGTTGTAGGTAGTCAGTGGGGCGATGAAGGAAAAGGAAAGATTACAGATTTTCTGAGTCGTAATGCAGAAGTTATAGCAAGATACCAAGGCGGGGATAATGCAGGTCATACGATTGTTTTCAATGGTGAAACATATAAATTGCGGTTGATTCCATCAGGGATATTCTATGAGTCAAAAATTAGTGTGATAGGTAATGGTGTTGTATTAAATCCTAAGTCATTGATTGAAGAATTAGGATATTTAAAAGAACGTGGAATTTCAACGTCTAATTTGCGTATTTCTGATCGTGCCCATGTTATCTTACCTTACCATATTCTTTTGGATGGTTTGCAGGAAAAGGCAAAGAAGGATCAAAAGATAGGGACAACAAATAAGGGAATTGGTCCAGCTTATATGGATAAAGCAGCACGTGTAGGCATTCGGGTCGCCGATCTCTTGGATAAAGAAATCTTTGAGGAAAAATTGCGGCATAATCTTGAAGAAAAGAATCGAGAATTTGTTAAGTTTTATGAAGTTGAACCTTTAAAGTTTGAAGATATATTTGAAGAATATTATGAATATGGACAACAATTTAAAGATAGTGTTACTGATACATCGGTTGTCTTGAATGATGCTTTAGACAGTGGAAAGCGTGTATTGTTTGAAGGTGCGCAAGGAGTGATGCTAGATATTGATCAGGGCACATATCCATTTGTAACATCCTCAAATCCTGTTGCTGGTGGAGTAACAATCGGTAGTGGAGTCGGTCCTTCAAAGATTGATAAAGTTGTCGGAGTGTGCAAGGCATATACTTCTCGTGTCGGTGATGGTCCATTTCCGACAGAGCTAGTTAATGATACTGGTGACTTTATTCGTGAAGCTGGGCATGAGTATGGTACTGTTACAAAGAGGCCTCGTAGGATCGGATGGTTTGATAGCGTTGTAATGCGGCATGCCAAACGTGTGTCGGGATTAACTAATCTTTGTTTGAACTGTGTTGATGTTTTGACGGGGTTGGATGAGGTAAAAATTTGTACAGCATATGAACTAGATGGAAAACGGATTTATCATTATCCAGCGAGCTTGAAACAATTAGCCCAGTGCAAGCCAGTATATGAAACATTGCCAGGGTGGAGCGAGGATATTACACATTGTAAGCGACTTGAAGATCTACCTGAAAATGTAAGAAAATATATTCACCGTATTGAAGAATTAGTTGGTGTAAAAATTTCAACTTTTTCAGTTGGACCAGATCGTGAACAAACAAATGTATTAGATAATATTTGGGCAAAGATATAATTTAAAGTAAATAGATAGATTAATAAAAAAGCAAAAGCCTTGAGTGCAGATAAAACACTGCCATAGGCTGTTGTTTTTTATTTTGTTGATGAATTCTATAAGCTGAGCTTTGAAGATTAATTATCAACTACTTATACTAGATAAAAAGCAGTTAAAATTATTTTAGAAGGTAATACTTTGTTCTCGTTTTTTTGTTTTAAACGGTATAGAATATTAAGAGTGGTGAATATCAGGTTGATTGAGAGGTCATAGAAATGTTTTATAAAGTTGATACAGAGTCGGCAGTTAAAGAAGTAATGAAACAACGAGCTTGTACATATGAAGAGGCTGTCGCTTTCCTAATTCAAGTCGTAAAGAAGCAAGAATTAGATGTTTGATATTTTTGTTTTGGCTAATCTAGTGAAAGAGAAGCAGTGATTGTTTCAAAAGCGCGTGAATTTTTTTTGTATTCAGCACGGCGCTGAGAGTATGAATTACAAAGCGTAATTTCCTCCGGAGATTGCGGTATGAGGGTGGGGAGATTTATTTCTTTATTAGCAAGAACAAATGTTAAAAAGGAAGTCGCTGCTAAGAAGCGTTCACCAGAATTTAGATGCTCGCCGATGATTTTAGCAAAAACTTCAATTGAACTGTTTCCAACACCGCTTACATAGCTTTTGATAGTCAAGGCATCATCTAGTTTTAATGGAGCAATAAAGTTGAATTGGTTGATGGCGGCAGTGACTGTACTGCTGTGGGCAGTCCTTGCAGCTGATATTGATGCTGTACCATCAAGAAGCTCAAGAAGACGGCCTCCAAAGACAGTTTTGTGCTCATTTAAATCATTTGTTAAGATACGGTGCTCCGTTATTGTAGTAGTCTGAGAACAGTATATGGAAGATTTGTTAGTCAATGAAATAACCTCTTTTAATTTAATATAATAACATCTTCACTCAATTTAGAAAATAATTCAAGAGCGTAATAACTAAGAAATTGTATTTGCTGGTCAAGCGTTGAGGTAGTGTTTGTAGATTTCAGTTTTTGGATAGGAACTAACAATAAATGTGTGTATAGTACAACCTTTATTTTGAAAGATAATTAGTCTTTGTCTAACGAAAATTTAATTTTTTGGCAAAAATATATTTACTTCTTAAGTAGAATATGATATAAATGTATACATGTTAATAATTATTGCTCAGTAGTTCAGTGGTAGAATAATTGACTGTTAATCAAGAGGTCGTAGGTTCGAATCCTACCTGAGCAGCTAACTTAAAGTGTCTTGCTAATTTTGCAAGATGCTTTTTTTATTTAGTATGTAAAAAACGCTGTTAATAGATTACTATATTTGGAATTTATCAACGGGAAAAAGAATACGGCCATGTGCTTACTATATCAAAGTGACTTGGATTTACTTGAAGTATTGTTCCATACAAAAATGCCCCTATACTGATCTTGCTGTCTAATAGCAAGCAGTACAGGAGCAAGTTCAGTTCTTCAGAGCAAGGATTGCAGTATGACACTGTCACTAACTAACGATTGAATCACTACTGGATAGATATGTTCATAAGCACAAAGTCTACCTTGGAGCTTATGAATAATCGACCAAGGGATATCAGTCATAAACGAGCAATATGACTTTGTTCCACTGTAAAAGAGTTTAGATGCTATCTTCACTAGTTATTTTTTTAAAAATGACTAGTTTTGAAAGAAAGTAGTTTCCTATAACAGCAAAACCGTGACCGACAATTTTAGTAATGACTTCATGAAATCCAAACACTGATATTCCCAACCATAGAATTAGTGTTTCAATTAAAAAAGTTAAGATTCTAGTGCCATAAAATTTATTCATATCTTTCATTGTATGTTCTGACTTATGTTTGAATACCAGTACTTTATCAAACCAAAAAGAAAATTGTACGCTTATAAACCAAGCAATAAAATTGGATATCTGATATTCTATTTCCAATGAGTGTGCAAGTAAATAAAATATAGATATATTAATTAGAACGGTTATAACACCCCATACAATATAACGGTGTGCCTCTTCTCTATCCTGTTTCTTAACAGTAGTTATTTCTTCTTCTTTTTCTAATACTATTTGATCTAATGCTTTTTTATAGTCATTTTCATTTTCCGGATAAGCTAATTTTTTCATGTTTTCCTCCCAAATAAATTTTAAATACTGACTCTTATACTTGGTAACCCATACTACAGAATGATTTAATTCAATGGTTAACAATATTCATGTTTTAATACATCGTATTGTATGGATATTTTTTATGAATGTTGTATTTGTTATGGTAGTAAGTGCTGCTGTATAAGGAACGCAAATTTTATTTTAAAATGCCATGTTTGAATAGCAAAACAAGGCTAAAAACGATTTTATGTACCCAATTTCAACATATTATCTAAAATGTTTATATTTGTTGCTTTGTGCATATTACTTCGCCTGTCTTTCTGTTCCGACCTCATTATATAGCTAATAAAAAGAAAACGTTACTGATACATACGACGAAAGGCTGAATGAACTTATAAGATGTGCTAGTCTTTATAATTAGCTTTGTAAGAGTAAATAAAATTTTCGAAGGATTCATAGCACAGTAAAGCGAGCACTTGTTATTAATGTGAATATGTAATGGTGATATTTCCCGGGAAATTTAAGATTCTTGGAAATAATTGCTGAAAAAATTAAAAGTAATATAATATAAACCAAGACTAAAAGCATGTGTGATGCAGAGCCGAAAGCTAGAAATACATTGGAGATGGGATTATGATTATTGAAGATGAGATATTAAATTCTTTGTCACAACTTTCAAAATCAAAGAAAAAAGTTGCAGAATATATTTTACAAAATCCAAATAAAGTAATAAAAATGACAGTTGCACAGCTAGCTCAGGCTGCAGACTCAAGCTCTGCAACTGTTGTTAGACTTGTGAAAGATTTGAACGTAGAAAGTTTCACTGCATTAAAGGTCGAATTATCTGCAAATCTATCTAGAAGAAGTCTAGAGAATAAAAGTTATGGAGATATCTCTGCAAATGAAACGCTGGTATCAATAAAGCAAAAGCTATTGGCAAATGCTCAAAGGTCAATTAGTGAAACGATGGAACAAATTGATGAGAAAGAGATACGGGAATTCTTTAAGTTGCTGGATAAATGCAAACAAATGATTATTTTTGGTGTAGGTGCCTCTGAACTTGTAGCTGAAAATATTGCGCAGAAATGGAGTAGATTAGGATATTTAGCAGTAGCTGAGAATAATTTGAATTCACTGCTGCCAAAGTTAATCAGCAATCAAGCAGATACGCTAGTTTGGTTAGTGTCGAATTCAGGTGAGTCACCAGAAGTAATAAATGCGGCAATATATGCAAGTGAAAGAAATTTTCCACTTGTTTCTTTAACGAGAAGGGGAGCTAGCAGATTAGATAATTACGTAAAAACATGTATCCATACAGCATTTCCAAGGGAAAGCAAAAAGAGAATAGCTGCAACGAGTTCATTACTTGCACAATTTACTGCGGTCGATATTATTTTTTATTATTTTGTTAGTCGGAATTTTGATGTCAATGTTGATTTGCTTAATAAGTCGTATGATATTGTTGTCAAGTATAAAGATGAGCTTAATTATCGAAGATAAAAGAACGCTTTCGCTAGATTTAGTAAAATAAAATTTCAAAAAACAATTGATTAACACACTATTCATGAAACCTTATTTCAAACAATGTTTTAAGTGATATAATTATTTTTAATAATTATTGATTTTTAGTTAATAATTATCCAAAATAATTTGTTGCCTCATTCATTTTGAGAAGTCAGGTTTTTTGTTTTGTAATTATAAACAGGGTAACAATGGAAAAATATTTGAAAGGATGAGGATTTAATGGCAATTATTGCAATAAGAATCGATGGAAGATTATTACATGGACAAGTAGCAAATATGTGGACGAATGTTGTAGGTGCAACAAGAATCATGGTAATTGATGATGAAGTTGCGAGTTCAGATGTCGCCAAGGCCGGGATTAAATTAGCAAAGCCAGCGGGGGTCAACCTAAGTATTTTAAATGAACAAAAGGCAATTAATAATATTAATGAAGGTAGATATGACTCGCAAAAGGTATTTATCCTTGTAAGGCATCCTCGTGTGTTGGTCAACATGGTACAGGAAGGTGTTCCCATAACAGCCATTAACGTAGGGAATATGTCACAGTCTGATGAAACAAAAGCGATAACAAATTCTATTAATGTTGTACAGTCAGATGTTGATGCTTTTAATGAATTACATAAGTTGGGAATAGGCATAACTGCGCAAATGGTACCAAGTGATCCTATTTTAAACTTGATGGACTTATTAAAGAAATTTTGAATAAATATTTTGGAAGAGGGTAATCAATTATGCATGGAAGTATTATGTTTTGGCAGGTTTTACTACTGACACTTTATTCAATGTATCAAATATGGGATGACCTAACGATTGTCTCTTCTCTTTCTCAGCCAGTGTGGGCTGGTTTGATTGCTGGTGCAATTATGGGTGATGTTACCAAAGGGTTAATTATTGGTGGTAGCTTACAATTGACGGTCTTAGGTGTTGGGACATTTGGTGGTTCATCGAAAATTGATGCCAATTCGGGAACGATTTTAGCTACCGCATTTTCAATTAGTGCAGGTATGAATGCCTCGACTGCAGTGGCGGCAATTGGTGTCCCAGTGGCCTCGTTAATGATTCAAACAGATATTCTAGGCCGCTTTACTAACACGTTCTTCCAGCATCGAATTGATCGATTGATTGATGAAGAAAATTATTCAGCTATTGAGCGAAATTATTTGTACGGGGTCTTCCCATGGATATTATCGCGTGGCATTCCCGTATTCTTAGCCTTACAATTTGGCGGTAACTTCGTGTCGACAGCAGTTAAGGTTTTGGATACACATCTACAATGGCTCAGCAATGGATTAGCCACAGCTGGAGCATTGTTACCAGCTGTTGGATTTGCTATTTTATTGCGGTACTTGCCAGTCAAGAAACATATTGCGTACTTAATTCTTGGATTTACATTAACTGCATTATTCAGTACGCTGTATACAAATGTTCAATCTCTGGGAACAACGATGGCTACTGTATCAAAGGGGTTTGCGGGATCATTTAATTCTGTATCAATGGTTGCGATTGCGTTAATTGGGTTAGCATTCGCAATAAATGAATACAAAAAGAATACCGATAAACAAAAACTGACAGAACTAGTAAGTTCGTATAAAAACTCATCGAAAGAAGAATTGAATAATAGTGAGGATGGTGAAATCTATGGCGATGAAGACTAATTATAAATTAACTAAAAAGGATTTTAATCAGATAAATAGACGTAACTTATTCTTCAACCAGCTGGGTTGGAACTATGAGAAAATGCAGGGTTCAGGATATCTTTTTATAATGTTGCCGCAGTTGCGCAAGTTATATGGTGATCATACGCCAGAGTTGAAAAAAGCAATGAAGACGCATAATCAGTTCTTTAATACAAACCCATCAGTAAATATGATTATACAGGGGATTGATTTAGCGATTGAATCAAAGGAGGGCGTTGAATCTTTAGAGACAGTCTCTGGATTGAAGACAGGGTTGATGGGACCATTAGCAGCTATTGGTGACTCAATCTTTGCCTCACTGCTCCCTGCAATTTTAGGTGCAATTGCCGCAAATATGGCAGTTCAGGGGAATCCTTTTGGATTGATAATATGGTTAATAGCAAACTTCATTATTATGTATATTCGCTGGGTACAATTACCGCTTGCTTATCGTGAAGGGACAACGTTAGTAACTAAAATGCAAGGACAACTGAATGCTTTGACAGATGCTGCAACTTTATTGGGTGTATATGTGGTCGGTGCACTAGTTGCAACATTGATTAACATTCAGGTTCCTTTCGTTGCTCACATTGGCAAGGTAACTGTAACTTTGCAAAATGAAATAGATATGATTTTGCCTAAGCTTGTTCCAGGTTTACTTGTTGGATTAATTTATTGGTTACTTGGACGAAAGAAAATGACATCAACTAAAGCCATTTTTATAGTTATTATTGTGGCGGTTATTTGTTCAGCTTTAGGGGTCTTAGGTAAAGGATAAGTAATTATTAGTTTGTCGAGGGAGGGAATTTTGTGAAGCTGATTTTAGCTAGTCATGGACCACTTGCTGGAGCAATTTTAGCTAGTGCAGAACTAATCATTGGAAAGATTGATAGTGTTGCAGCTTTTAGTCTGACTAAAGAAATGGGACCTAAAGACTTAGAAAGGGAGCTGAGCGAGGAAATTGAGAAAACAGATGATGATGATATCGTTTTAGGCTTAGACCTTTTGGGTGGAACTCCTTCAAATGTATCAGTTACACTATTAGCAAAGTATCCAAAATTAGAAGTGATCACAGGAATAAATTTACCAATGGTTATTGAATATGGTAATCAAAAAATGTTAGGACAACTTAATGTTGCACAACTGATTTCGATGGCAACCGCTGGAGTTACTAACGTTAAAGAAAAGTTAGCAGAAGACCAAAGTGACGAAGATTGAGTTAACTGTGACTGTGTATATAAAAAATTGTACGTAAGTTGTGAAATTTGGCTTATATAGTTAATTATGGAGAGGGCTGGGTCAAATAAATTTTGATCTGGCCTTCTTATTGATTTCGGACAACCGTGTTTCATAAGTCGAAATTATTCGTCTAACTTCTAATTACTTATAGTAAAGTTCTCACTATGTTCGTAATTTCTAGTTGGTACTCAAAATTTACAGATTTATGTCACACGATTCTAACTCTTTTTAAATGTATTAATTACTGTAATAGGTGCTAACTAGTATAAAATTAATTAGTGAGAAATGGTGATATTTTATGAAGATAAACGAATTAGAAACAGAATTGCGTAATCCCAGAACAATGGAGCTTGATAATTTACCTGTATTAGAGATGGTTAAACTCATGAATATGGAGAATCAAAAAGTTGCAGAAGCCGTGAAGTCTCAGAATCAAGTAATTGCACAAGTAGTTGAGGAAAGCAGTAAAAGATTTAATAAGGGTGGTAGACTAATCTATTGTGGGGCAGGAACTTCAGGGCGCCTTGGAATATTGGATGCGGTCGAGTTGGTACCAACCTATGGCTTAAAACCAAGCCAAGCGATTGGTTTGATTGCTGGTGGAACACAGGCTGTATACCAAGCAGTAGAGGGTGCGGAAGATTCGATTGAATTAGCAAATCAAGATTTGAAAAAGATAAATCTCAATTCAGACGATAGCGTAATTGCAATTGCGGCGAGTGGACGAACACCGTATGCAATTGGTGCATTAGATTATGCTAATAAAATTGGTGCTTTGAGTGTAGCATTAGTTTGTGTTTCGCATAGTGAAATGGAAGAACATGCACAATATACGATTGCTCCAGTAGTTGGACCAGAAGTTGTGACGGGGTCCACAAGGATGAAAGCTGGGAGTGCACAGAAAATGGTGTTGAATACAATATCAACGGGGGTAATGGTTAAAAATGGCAAGGTGTACCAGAATTTGATGGTAAATGTTTTGCCGACTAATAAAAAATTGGTTGACCGAGCCGTTAGAATTATTGCAGAAACAACCGGATGCAGTGATGGTGATGCACGGCAAAAGTTAGAAGAAGCTAAGCAAAATGTTCCAATAGCAATCGTTATGCAAAAAAAAGACATAAGCTATAAAGATGCGCAAAAGCTCTTGGTGAAGAATGATAATAAAGTGATTGAAGCTTTAAGGTAAAGAGGAAAAAGATGAAAGACGAGAGTGTGAAATTAATTACAGAACGTATAGAAAAAGCTATAGATAGTCGATACATTTATGGAGCGTCATATGCAGTTGCTGATGAAAAAAATAAATCAGAGCTTTATTTGGGTACACAAGGAAAAGATAAGTATGAGGTTGCTATAACCAGCAAGATGATTTATGATTTAGCTTCATTAACCAAGGTTGTAGGGACAACTACTAGAATTCTGCAGTTGATTGACAAAGGTGTGATCAATCCAGAGACAGAGGTGGGTGAGATACTAGGACGATTCAAAAATCCACAATTGACGATTGCTAGTTTGTTATTGCATAATAGTGGGCTACCAGCTGATATTGTGGATACAAGATCTCTGACAAAGGAAGAACTTACAGAGAAGATAAGAGAAGCAAGCTTGGTTAATTCGCCGGGTAGTAAAATTGTTTATTCAGATTTGGGGTTCATTATTTTAGGATGGATAATTGCACAGATAGATGGAGAATTGAGCAATAGCCTGGATGAACATGTTTTTAGACCGTTGAAGATGAAAAATACAGGATATAATTTGTTAAAGAGACCGCTAGCTAATTTTGTTCCAACTGAGAATGATCCACAAAGAGGTGGGATTATTCAAGGGGATGTCCATGATTATAAAGCTTATTTATTGGGTGGTGTTAGTGGGCACGCCGGTATTTTTTCGACATTAGAAGATCTAGGTAACTTTGCTTCAATGTATATAAATAGAGGTGTTTTCGAAGGAAAGAAAATTTTAAGTGCGCGAAGTTTTAATTTGTTAGAGCAGTATTCTAGTGGAGGACGAACACTAGGTTGGCAAACTTGGAATGATGATCCTACAAAGTTATGGCATACGGGGTTTACTGGAACTTCAATCGCACTTGATTTAAGGAACAGACGCTCATTTGTTTGTTTAACTAACAGAATCTATCCGACTAGAAAAAGAGAAGAATGGATTGAGATTCGTAAAGCAGTAACTAGGCTGTTTTATAATGAATATTAGGAGTGTGGTGGAGTTGATGCATGAAACCAGTATCACGCAAATAGAATTTGAACTGGTCAAAGAAGACCTGCACCGACCTTTTGTGACTGCACTGCATGAAGTGAATTATGTAATTGCTGTGCGGGTAAGAATAATTCTAAAAAATGGATTTATTGGTATAGGCTCTGCTACACCAAATGATAAGGTGACAGGAGATACATTAGAAAGTATGTACCATGCGATGAGAAATGTAATTAAGCCCGAAATAATGGGTTTAGATATAGCTGACTGGAATTATATTTTACGAACTGTCAGGAAGTCAATTGCGAATAATGCTCCTGCAAAAGCTGCATTTGAAATAGCTTTATACGACTTAAGAGCGCAACTATTTGGGGTGCCACTCTCGAAGTTATTGGGAGGAAGTCCGCGAAATCTATACACAGATTATACGGTCAGTCTTGCACCACTCGATGAAATGTTAACGGAGTCATGTGAATTAGTCAGTCGGGGTTTTGATGCCTTAAAAATCAAGTTGGGTGATCATGATTTTGAAGAAGATGTCCAGTTGATTTTAGACATTGCAAAAGTAATTCCGAGCTCAGTTTCAATGCGAATTGATATTAATCAGGCATGGACTGTTAGAGAAACACTAGTTGCAGTTGATACGTGGACTAAACACAGCATTAATATTGATTTTATTGAACAACCAGTCAAGGCTGATGATTACTTGGGGATGCAGCAAATTACACAGCGTTCCAAGTTACCAGTCATGGCAGACGAGAGTGTTCATACTTTTGAAGATGCACACGAATTGCTCGAAAAACATGCTTGTGATTTAGTTAATATTAAATTAATGAAGACAGGTGGGATTAGTCAAGCTGAAAAAATTAATCAATTATGCGAGACGGCTGGGGTTCAATGCATGATTGGCTGTATGATTGAGGCAAGAGAAAGTATAGCGGCTGCAGTTGCTTTTGCTACAGCACATAGAAATATTAAATATATTGATTTAGATTCGGCTTTTATGAGTAAGAGTGAGCGCAAGGGTGGTTTTGAAAATAAAAAGAATATGCTGAGGGTGACTGAAAAATATGGATTGGGATTCTAAGAGGGACAGATGTTTCATGTGAAACACTACAATAGGTGGAAGGCAACGGACTTTTTTTGTCGTCTGCTTTTTTAATTATTTATAAAGAGCATAAAAGAAACTTGTGAAATTGAAGAGAAGAGCGTTAACTAATGGTAGTAATGAAAAAAATCTTAAGGTGTAATTATGAATAAGAAATTATTAGCAGGTTCTTTTTGGCTATCTTTTGGAAGTGTATTTTCTAGGGCATTGGGTGTGCTTTATTTGATTCCATGGTTAGCCATGATGGGTTCGAAAGAAAATATTAATGCTGCACAGGCGTTGTTTAACTCAACTTATAATATATATGCGATTTTTTTATCGCTTGGAATGGCAGGATTTCCTTCAGCAATTGCGCGTAAAGTTGCAATGTATAATGGTAAGGATGAATTTACAAATAGTCAAAAGATTTTTAAATTGGGTTTGGGTTTAATGTGTATTTCAGGAGTAGTGTGTGCATTGATTTTATATATAGCAGCCCCAATTTTTGCCAAAAATAGTCCGGTTGTTTCACAAAGAGATTCAGTGATTGCGATCAGAAGCATGATTCCAGCAATTGCGATTTTGCCTGCTATGAGTGTAATTCGTGGCTGGTTTCAAGGCAATCAAGACCTTAAACCTTTTGGTATTTCTCAATTGTGGGAACAGATTTTTAGAGTTATTTTTATCTTGGCGTCCAGCTATGTTTTAATATACATATTTCATACAAGTTATGTTATGGCAGTTTATGCAAGTGTATTTGCTGCTTTTGCAGGTGCGCTGGCAAGTTATATATATTTGATTGCGCATTACAAAGCTAAATTACCGGAATATAGAATGAAGCTAAGAAATAGCAAGACTTCCACAGTAACTAATGTAAGGAAAATATTTATAGCAATTGCGTATGAATCAATTCCTTTTGTGGTTGTTGGAGCAGGAATAAATTTATGTCAAATAATTGATCAGCTGTTTTTTAAACAGATAATGCAAGGTGCTCTAGGTTTATCAGCAGAGTATACCCAACAAGTATATACTGCATTTTCAGCCAACCCATCTAAATTAACTTCGGTAATCATAGCGTTAGCAGCCGCAATTGCTGGAAGTAGTCTGCCTCTGCTTGCAACAGTTAATGCAGGAGGACAAAAGAAAGATGTAAGGCGCTATCTTACAGATAATATTAATTATCTGATTTTTATTGTTTTTCCTGTTTCCACAATATTTAGTGCGTTATCATTTGAAGCAAATGGAATTTTTTTCTTCTTTAGCAAGGCTGGGGCGGAATTTCTAGCTTATAATATTTGGCAGAGCTTGATTATGGCGGTTGCGGTCAATGGACTAACGGTACTTCAAGCACTACGCTACAGTAAGAAAGCGATGTCATATCTGGTGATAGGCTTGATAATTAAGCTTGGTCTCCAATTTCCATTAGTTTCTATATTGCAGGGTATGGGCGCTATCATGGCAACAAACATTGCCTTTGTAGTTATTTGTATATTGGTTTACAGAAAAATAAGAATGGAGTTTACCGTTAATTTTAGAGAATTCATACCTAATATTTTATTGAATGTGATTTTTCTTGTTGTTACTATAATGGCACAAATTTTTATTTCTGGTATTTATACACCGCAAACCAAAATAATGGCCTTGCTATATAGTGCGATATTTGGTGTGGGCGCAGGATTAATTTATTTTGTAATTTCAAAGAAATTTGGTTTTTGGAATAAAATTTTTAGTTGATTAATTAGCTGAACACATGTGAAAGACTTCATAGCGAATAGGGAGTCTTTTTTTAGTAAATCGTCAAACAAATTTCAATATTTTACAAAAGTAAATTTATGTGGTGCTTTCCAATCAAACGTTTTTTTGGACGAAAACTCAGCACACATAAAAAGGCGTGTACCATAAAAGTGAGAACTTTGACTTGCGAAACACGTTTATTTAATAAATAGAGACTGAAGCAAAATTTATTTGACCTAGCCCCCTGCTTGTCGTCAGAAGATATTTTGTAGTTCTCTATTTTTATTAGTTATTCAGATTGAATATAAATATATAAAACAAAAAACCAGCAACAACGCTATTTTACAAGCCTTCATTACTGGTTACGTATTGTTTGATGGGTGGCCAGGGGATCGAACCCTGGACCCACGGATTAAGAGTCCGTTGCTCTGCCAGCTGAGCTAGCCACCCATATATTCTTTATCAACAAGAAATATATTACCATGGGTGAGAAGAATATGCAATAGAAAATTCAAAAAATGTATAATAGCACGGTTGCTTAGTCTTTGTTAACAGCTGCAAAAGCCTTACGCAATAAGAAGTACAATATAGGTACACAGATTGCAGTCGAGATAGAGTTGATAACTGTTGCTGGAAGGCTTAAGAAAGATGCAACGATAGCCGTTTTAAATACAGTTCCAACCATTAGAGACTCAATAATTGAAGTACAGTAAGAAGTGATAATTTTCATAGCACCAGCAGTAATCGCAACAATAATAATGTTACGCTTGCTGTCATTATGATGAAGATACTTAAAAACAGCTTCAATGGTCAAACCAACTACAATTACTTCAAGAACAGTCAACCAAGATGTTAAAGCATAACCATTTAGTACATCAAAGCCGCCAAGACCGATAATTCCCGCAATAATTCCGTTTCTTGGTCCTAAAAATAAAATAGCTAAAGCGGCGAGTGTGTTTCCGAAATGAATGAATGGTCGTCCAACCATTGCAGGAATAGGTATTCTTAAGATAAAAATGCCTAAATATATAATAGCGGCAAATAAACCTGTCAGGATAATCATTCTGAGTGAGTTTTTATTTTTTTGCATTTTCTAACCTCCTAATTTAATTGTTTTAATAATACAGGCAATTCAAGTGAATAATCAAGACCAAAACGTGAATTATAGCAGTTGAATTGCATATTTTTTTGGATTGTATTGCTGATGAAGTCCATTGCAATTTTTGTGGACGCTTTCAATGTGTTATCACGTAATAATGCACCGAGTAAGACACTTGCGAAGATGTCTCCTGTTCCAAAAAAGCTCGAACCAATTTTGGGTGTTTCGAGCTGCCATATTTCCTGGGAAATATTATCTATTCCTACAATTCCAATCTTTTCATCAGTTTTGGGAACTCCTGTTAGAAGGATTTGTTTGTTTTTGTACTTCTTATTAAGTTCAGTTGCCAGTTTGAGTGCTGCGGCTGAAGAAAGTGTAGTTGTTGTACATTCTTTACCCAGCAACAATTGTGCTTCTGTTACATTTGGAGTAATGAGATTGGCTTTTTGTACCAAGTGCTGCATTTGATGAACATAATTTGAATTAAAGCCGCGATATAATTTTCCGTGATCACCCATTACGGGATCTAAGAGTAAAAAAGAATTGGTAGCTAAGCTGTCAATGTTGTTTAGAAGAATATCGAGAGGCTTATTACCCAAATAGCCTAAATATATAGCAGAAAAAGAAAGTGGGATGGTTTCCCAGTGTGCAATAATTTTTTCCATTTCTGAACTGAGATCTAAGTAAGTGTTATTACCAAACCCTCCTGTATGTGTTGAGAGAATAGCAGTTGGCAGAATTGAGGGACTAAAGCCAAGCGCTCCCAAAATCGGTAGTGCGACAGCCATAGATACCTGTCCAGCACAGGAGAGGTCTTGTGAGATTAAGATTGTTTTTTCCATTTTAACTCCTTGTCTATGCAAATAAATTAACGATATTATAGCACGAATTAAAGTTGTGATAACATTTCTGATGCGTGTTTGGCATCAATCCAACGATAGGTTATAATATAAAGGGTTGTACCCTGTTTGATAACGGAAGCATTCCACAGAGGAACACCTAGAAATTCTAAACCACATAAAGTGGATTTAGGAAAGGAGCTTCAAAGTGAAGAAGATTTTAGTAGTTGATGATGAGAAACCAATTTCCGATATAGTTAAGTTTAATTTAACGAAGGAAGGCTTTGACGTTTATACGGCATTTGATGGACAAGAAGCCGTTGAACAAGTTGAAGAGATAATACCAGATTTAATTTTGTTAGATATTATGTTGCCCAAGATGGACGGACTAGAAGTAGCACGAGAAGTTCGTAAAAAATATGATATGCCGATTATAATGGTTACAGCTAAAGATGCAGAAATCGATAAGGTTTTAGGGCTAGAATTAGGGGCCGATGATTATGTTACGAAACCATTTTCTAATCGTGAATTAGTCGCTCGTGTTAAGGCTAACTTGAGAAGGCAGACAGCAGTTTCAGCTTCTGCACAGAATGAAGAAGAAAAGAATAATGAAATTACTATTGGTGATTTAATAATCCACCCAGAAGCGTATATGGTTTCAAAAAGAGATGAAAAAATCGAATTGACACACAGAGAGTTTGAACTACTTTATTATTTGGCTAAGCACATTGGACAAGTTATGACTAGAGAACATCTTTTACAGACTGTCTGGGGATATGATTATTTTGGAGATGTCCGAACGGTAGACGTAACGGTTCGAAGATTAAGAGAAAAAATCGAGGATAATCCTAGCCGGCCAATTTGGTTAGTGACACGACGCGGAGTGGGCTATTATCTGCGCAATCCAGAAACAGAATAAATAAGATTTTTAGTGGAGTAATAATGAATAAAAAACTACATTTTTTCCAATCCATCCATTTTAAAATAGCACTAGTTTTTGCTCTGTTATTATTGATAACATTTCAAATAGTAGGTGCTTATTTTGTGCAACAATTAAAGAAGGATAACTTGAAGTCATTCAAACAGCAGGTTGAATTATCAAGTTATATTGATAGCTCCTTAATTAGCAGTCTTTCTCGTAGTGACACGACTAAGTCTAATTCGAATATCAAGGATATATTGGAAGATGTAGATAATGCAAATATTACAAAGATTCAAGTTGTTGATACAAAAGGAACAATCCGTGGTGATAGCGATGTAAATAGTCAAGATTCGATAGGCCAAAAGACAACCGATAATGATATTAAACAAGTTTTATATAATGAACGTTCGTATGCAAAATCAGCATATGACAGAACAGACAACAAGCGTTACTATGTCTCAATTACGCCACTTTTTAGTACAACTGGAAACACCAATACATTAGTAGGTGCAGTTTATTTGCGTGCGAGTTTGGAGTCTGTATACAGTTCGATCAATAAAGTTACGCTTATTTTTGCTACTGCAGCGCTGATAGCAACTGGGCTGGGACTGATTTTAGCGATTTTTATTTCTAGTGCAATAACGCGCCCAATTGACGAGATGAAGAAACAAACGACAAGAATTGCGCGCGGGGACTATTCAGGGCAAGTCAAAATTTATGGTTCCGATGAACTAGGGCAGCTAGCACAAGCCGTTAACAACCTATCAGTCAGAGTTGAGGAAGCACAGGAATCGTCTGAAGCAGAGCGTCGGAGGTTGGACAGTGTCTTATCACACATGTCTGATGGTGTTTTAGCGACCGATCGACGTGGCAATGTTATTATAATGAATGAGATGGCTTCACAAGCACTGAATATTGATCCGAATATAGCTGATGGCCAATCAGTATTGGATATTTTGGGAATTCGGGATAAATATACATTACGTGACCTACTTGAGAATCAAGATGAAATTATCATTGACTTATCTGATGGCGATCATGATGAAATTTTGAATGCTTATTTTTCTTTAATTCAGCGAGAATCAGGGTTCATTAGCGGATTAGTCTGTGTATTACATGATATTACGGAACAACAGCGAATTGATCGTGAGCGAAGAGAATTTGTTTCGAATGTCTCACATGAGTTGCGGACACCATTGACAAGTGTACGGAGCTATATTGAAGCATTGAATGATGGAGCATGGAAAGATCCAGAAGTTGCACCTTCATTTTTGAAAGTCACCCAAGATGAGACGCAGCGGATGATAAGAATGATTAATGACTTATTGAGCCTTTCTAGAATGGATTCGGGGACATCTAAGCTCGAATTGGAACTTGTTAATTTGAATGAACTGTATAACTATATTTTGGATAGATTTGATATGATGTTGAAATCTAACAATGCACATGAAGAAGGAAAGAAAAGCTCTTCGATTAGGCGAGATTTTACCAAAAGAGAATTGTGGGTTGAAATTGATACCGATAAGTTTATGCAAGTTGTCGATAATATTATAAATAATGCTATTAAGTATTCACCTGATGGAGGGGTAATTACTTGCCGTCTTTTAGAGACCCACAATCATGTTATTTTGAGTATTTCTGATCAAGGATTGGGTATTCCTAAGAAAGATGTAGTTCATATTTTTGATCGCTTCTTCCGCGTTGATAAAGCGCGTTCACGTGCTCAAGGCGGGACTGGATTAGGACTCGCAATTTCAAAAGAAGTTATTGAAATGCATGGTGGAAAGATTTGGGTTGATAGTATTGAAGGCAAAGGTTCAACCTTCTATATTTCGCTGCCGTATGAAGAATATGAGGGGGAATTGTGGGATGAAGGTTAGAAGAATTTTATTGCATACAGGGCTGATAATTACGATTATAATCAGTATCTTGTTTTCAGCACTTATCTGGTTTAATCCTGCAATGCTACAGCATGATTCTAAGGAAACTACCGATACAGGGGAAAATACGACAAGTGTCAGTAAGAAGACTTTAAGTGACATTTTTTTGCCGTTGCAAGCCACTTATAATGTAAATGATTTGCAATATCAACTTCCAAGTTCGGAAGACTACTTGATTGGCAAAGTTTCGAAAATTATGAAGAACTGGAATAGTGGTTCAACTTCAATAAAGTCATATAAGAGTGAGACGGATTATCTAACATTTTTAAAACAAAACAATGTTTTATTGTTAAACTACAATAGTCCAATAACCGTAAAGATTTTTAACAAAGTCTTTTCACAGAAAATAAAAGGTATTCAGAATTTCAAATTTAATAGAATTATGATTCCCGTAAAAAATGGAAGCTACCTTTATCTGATGAATGATCAAACAAGGGCTGTTTGCAAGGTTGTTGTCAATAATATGAAGTCTGTAAAAAAGATACAAACATATTTGAAGAGCAATAGTCTCGAAAAAAATAAGGTAGAAATCGATTATTATCAACTCAACAATAAAATAATCAATTTCTATGTCAATTCGGTGCAGTTTCCCAAGTACAGCTATCTTTATAACAAGACAAACATCAGTTCATATGTAAGTGAGTTATTGAATCCAAGTGGACAAACCTCAATTACGACTAAATTACAAAAGAACAAGACAATCTATTTAGACGGCTCAGATAATCGACTGACATTGAATGATACAACGAGTGCAGTTCAATATGAAAACTATTCTGCTTTAGACTATTACGATGATGCAGGTAGTGGAAAAATAAGGACACAAAAATTGAATTATTACACACACTTAACAGAAAGTTTAAATCAGCTGAATAAAATTGGAGTTGCACCAGATAACCTGCGCTTTGATGAAGCCAACTCTGACGATGGAACAGTCACATATCGAAGCTATATTGCCGGATTCCCAATTATTAGTGATGATAATTATGGTACTTATAAGATTAAGCTGATGAGTACTGGTGGCAAAGAATATAATTTTTCGTTGAATAGTTTACAAGTGCCTGTGCCATCCAGCCAGTATAAGGAAAATCTACCTTCCACCTACACTGTTTTGCGAGAATTAGAGAATAAAGGGTATACGCTAAATAAAATAAAGGATATTCGAGTTGCTTATAAGTGGCAAAAAAATCAATCATCTAAGCTTGTTGTTGATATGATACCTGTTTATTATGTCTATGCAGATGGACATTGGAGCGAGCTAGAAAGTCTGTTATCTGCAAATTAACTAGAAGGGACGTGAAGATATGAACTTCAAGAGAATCGAAGCAATTTTCTTTATAGCTTTTATAGTGCTGGATATCTTTTTGTTCGTATCCTATTCACAAAAAGATGATGCTGTTATTTCGACAACAAAGTCTACAAATGAAAATTCGCTTTCCTCAGTGTTAAAGAGCATTAAGGGAGATCAGATTACTTATGGGGAACTTTCCAATAAGAAAGGGGAAGGTTTTTATATTTCGAGTTCTACTAGAAATAATCTCCAAGAAAGTATTAGTTCGCTGCAAGGTCAAACCGTATCGTATACGAATCATAAAATAGTAGGATTATTTGGAGATCCGATAAAAATCAAAAAAACTAGTAGGCCGCAAACTACACTTAATAGTATTGTTAGTGATGAAACAAAGATTGTGAAGGGGCAGAAGTATAGATATAATGAAAATCTTTCTACCAAAAATACTGTAGTTTATACTCAAATTATTCATGGAACGCCTGTTTATATGACAAACGGACAAATAAGATTTAATATAAGGAATGGTTATGTGACCGGATATTCACAGGGAGTACTTAGCGATATAGAGGTTTTGCAAGAGCGACCAATAATCAGTCAAGAAAGAGCAGTTATCTGGTTATATCAATATAACAAAATAATAAATAACAGCTCTGTTGAGTGGGTGAAGTTGGGGTATACGAAGTTACTGTCGGTTAATAACAATATTGTATATATCCCAACATGGGTAATAGCGGTTAAGAGTAACTCAACTGGTAATACACAATACCGAAGAATAAATGCTTTTTCAGGTGCAATAATGGACGAATCAGATAGTATAAATTAAAATGAAAAGTGTTTAAAAGATAGAAGGATAGGAGTATGGATTTAGTGGCTCAAGGAAAAGATGATATGAAGATAAGTGTTTTGGCTAGCGGAAGTAGTGGAAATGTCACTTATATCGAAACTCCAAAGCGAAAGATTTTAGTTGATGCTGGATTAAGTGGTAAAAAAATTGCGAATCTAATGACATCGATTGGTAGAAATATTGCTGATGTTGATAGTTTGTTCGTTACACATGAGCATACTGATCATTGTAAAGGTGTTGGTGTCTTAGCAAGAAAATATGACTTGGATGTATATGCCAATAAGGGTACTTGGGATGCAATGTCTAATAAAATAGGTAATATCCCCAATGACCAAAAGCATTTGTTCGGGATGGGGGAAACAAAAAATTTTGTTGACCTTGATGTTGAGAGTTTTGGAGTGTCTCATGATGCTGCAGAGCCACAGTTCTATCAATTCCATCATAATGGACATTCATTTGTAATTTTAACTGATACAGGGTATGTTTCCGAACGTACTGAGGGGATCATTAAGAATGCTGATGGGTACTTGATCGAATGCAACCATGATACCGAAATGCTGCGAATGGGAGCTTACCCTTGGTCCTTAAAACAACGAATTTTGAGTGATCGTGGACATTTATCAAATGATGATGGTGCAGCAACATTGATAGATGTACTCGGTAATCGGACTAAGCAAATATATTTGGGACACTTAAGTAAGGACAATAATGTAAAGGAATTGGCACACTTAACTGTAGAATCTGCAATGAAACAACAAGATTTGGGTGTTAATGAAGATTTTGGGATCTATGATACGGATCCGGAAAAGGCAACAGGATTAGTGATAATCTAATTTCAGAAATAGTTTATTTTAAATAAACATAGTATTTATTTCACGGTTTTTTCAAAATTTATTGATAAAATGTAATAAGATGTTGGTATTCTAAACTGAGAAGGGAGGAGTGTGCTGTTCTTTGTGAGACAGTGCAATTGCTCGTATGGATAATAACGAAGAGAGAGAAACGAATGATGATAAAGTAATCAAGGATGATTCTTCTCAGAAAAAGCAATCATCTAAGCAGCCTCGGATTGGGAGAATTTTTTTAATCGCATTAGTTGGTGGTTTTCTAGGTGGTGGAATTGCATTTGGTGGATATGCTGCATATCAAGCCTATGAAAGTACAACAGTCACTGGTGAAAATTCAAAAGGAACTGCAAAAATTAGCAATATTAAGGTAAATGTAAGTACACAATCAACAAAAGCCTTCAATAAGATAAAAAATGCAGTTGTCTCCGTTGAGGCATATACAACGAGTAGTAGCTCTTCTAGCTCCCTGAATGATTTATTCGGTGAGAGCTCATCAGGGGAAACTACCTCAGAAAGTGAGGGTTCTGGTGTAATTTATAAGAAGACAGGGAATACAGCGTTTATTGTAACTAATAATCATGTTATCTCAGGTGCTGACAAAGTCAAAGTATTGCTTAATAGTGGGAAAAAATTATCAGCCACAGTAGTAGGACATGATTCAGTTACTGACTTGGCAGTTTTAAAGATAAATGCGTCAGATGTTACTCAAGTTGCAACATTTGGTAATTCAAATAGTATTAATGTAGGACAAACGGCACTGGCAATCGGTTCCCCGTTGGGCTCAACGTATGCAACATCACTTACGCAAGGAATTATCTCTGCTAAAAAGAGAACAATCGAGACAACTGACAGTAATGGCACGAGCACAGGGCAGACAACTGTAATCCAAACGGATGCTGCTATTAATCCTGGTAATTCAGGTGGACCATTAGTCAATCTAGCGGGTCAAGTTGTAGGAATAAACTCAATGAAGCTGACAAGTACTGGTACTAGTACGAGTTCTTCAAGTTCTTCGACGTCTGTAGAAGGAATGGGTTTTGCAATTCCAAGTAATGAAGTTGTAAAGATAATTAATCTACTTGTTAAAGATGGTAAAATTAAACGTCCCGCTCTTGGAATATCATTGATTAATCTGAGTTATGTTTCTGACAGTGAACAAAAATCAACACTTAAGTTGCCAAGCAGTGTAACTGGTGGTGTAGTTGTTATTAAGGTTTCCAGCAATTCACCTGCCAAGGTTGCAGGAATACAAAAATATGATGTTATTACATCGCTAGGTGGTAAGAAAGTTAAGGGATTATCTAGCTTACGGACTGCTCTTTATGCTCACAAATTAGGTGATACGGTGCAAATTCAGTATTATCATGATGGGACACTAAAGACCGCAAACATTAAATTAACACTTGAGGCAAATGATTCAAATACGACGACATCTTCAAATTCTGGAAATTAATAAATATAATTCATAATTTACTCAAAAAAGTATTTATCCTTGAAATGAGGAAGGTAAATACTTTTTTTGTGTAAGAAATAAGTGTTAATTATACAATGTGGATAAAAATGTGTGAAACTTTGGAGATAGTTGTTAAAAACTAAAAAAGATAGTATAGAATAAGGAGTTTTCTCTCTTTATAGTTATCCACAGGCTGTGCATTAAGCTGTTGATATCTTTTGATGAATTATTTTATAGTAGATATAAACGTTGAGTTAATAGTCTTTATAGCATATAGTTAATAGAGTAGAATTGAAATTTTCTTGTGGATAATATACTAAAGGTTGACAAATTCAATTTAAATAAATATTGTGACGAAAATATGTTCGGCCCAGTATATTGATTATGGAACTGTGGATAAGTGGATAACTTTGTGGATAAGATGTGAAAAGGTGGAGAGTTATGAACATAAAGGTTGTTGTTGTTGGGAAACTGAAAGAGAAGTACTTGAAACAGGGAATTGCAGAGTATGTTAAGCGCCTAGGCAAATTTTGTAAGTTTGAGCTCATCGAAGTCAATGATGAGAAAGCTCCTGAAAAATTGAGCATTGCTGAAATGGAACAAGTGAAGATGCTTGAGGGTAATCGGATATTAGATAAAATTAAGCATAAGGAATACGTATTTGTTTTAGCCATTGAAGGCAAGGAGAGAAGCTCAGAGGAGTTTTCAGCAGAATTAAGCAAGTTGGCTACTTATGGGAGTAGTGATATTACTTTTGTTATAGGGGGGTCTCTGGGAGTGAGTAAAGATGTTATGGATAGATCAAACGCGCAAATTTCTTTTGGGCGATTTACATTACCGCATCAGTTAATGAGATTAGTTTTGACAGAGCAGATTTATCGTGCATTTATGATTAATATTGGGAGTCCGTATCATAAATGATGTAGTTAGATGATAATAAAATATTGTGTTGAGCATATATGTTCTGCTAAGTAAGTTGGTTAGATAATATCTATATAGAAGGCATCTTCATAAAAGAGAGAGCAAAGACAAAAAGTATTAATAAGGTTGTTATTTTCAGAAATATAAAGTATATAGTTCCGTAAATTATTTTTTTAGCTGTAAGTAATAGTTTAAGAATTAATAAAGTTATATCAAATTTATAATGAAAACGATATCAAGTATTTATTGACATCTATAATTAAATACATTATTATTTAAACTGTGATAACGGTTACTTAATGGAGGTGATTATTTTGGCAACGATTTCAGACGTTGCACGACTGGCAGGAATGTCTGTTTCGACTGTTTCTCGTGTAATTAATAACAGTCCGCATGTCATTCCTAAAAAAAGAAAGCTGATTGAGGATGCAATGCAACAATTGGGTTATGTACCAAGACCTGCTGCGAGGCAGTTACGAGGTTCTAGTACTAGAACAGTAGCAGTAACTATTCCAAGAATTGTCAATCCGTTTTTTTCGTATCTAGTGGATGCGATTGAAAGGACACTTGATGAGTCTGGCTACACTACTATAATCGTGCAAACTTTCAGTCGGTCCGAAGAAGAATTAGCAGCCCTTAAAATGTTGCGTAATCAGCAGGTAGATGGCGTAATTTTATGCTCAATTGAAAATCCATGGACAGTTATTGAACCCTATCTGAAGTATGGCAGTGTTGTGCTGGTCAATGAATATTTTGCTGATATTTCTGTACCAATTATTAGAGCTGATCAGTATCAAGGCTTTTACAATGCTACTAATTTCTTGTTGAAACAAGGTTATACGAGACTTGCTTATGCTACTGGACGCAAACAAGTTGTTTTAGCAAAATATGGTGTAAATTTTGATTCAGATCGTTTCTCAGGTTTTCAAGCTGCATTGAACAATATTGGTAAAGTTCGCTTTAATCCGCAATGGTTATTCACTAGTGCACATACTACGGCTGATGGAAAAAAAATTCTGCAAAGAATAATTGATAGTCCTGATAAACCGGATGCTATTATGGCAGGAAGTGATGAGGTTGCATTAGGATTATTAGAAGAAGCTGAATCTCAAGGAGTAAAAATTCCAGAAGAACTAGCAGTGTTGGGAGTTGATGATCAGCCTTCTTCAGGTTTTTTGAAGATTCCATTGACTACAATTCGACAGCCAGTTGATCAGATGGGATACGCTGCAGCAAAAGCATTGATCATGGCGTTACAAGGCAAGGCAATGACAGCACCGCAAATATTTCCACTTGAAATTGTAAAAAGAGCATCTGTATAGAGTATATCAGAGCAGAATGTTCTTTTATAAAATAATTTGGTATCGATACCAAAAAGGGGATTGATAAAAATGACAGTAGTTTTAGCAAGAATTGATCAGCGTTTAATCCATGGTTTGATCGTCAATCAATGGTCACAAAACTTAAGGGTAAAACGTTTCATGGTTGTTGATGATGAGATTAGTAAGAATGAAGCAATTAAAGATAGTATGAAGATGTCAAAACCAGCAGGAACGGGGATGTCAATTATTGATACTCAAAAGGCAATTACTAATTTTAATGCTGGAAAGTATGATAATCAGCGAGTTTTCGTTTTAGTAAAAGAACCTGCGACTTTAATTAAGTTAATTGAGAATGGGGTTGAAATTCCTAAGGTTGATCTCGGTATTATTTTTAATGAAAATGGCCGCAAACCAGTAACTAAATTCATTGCACTGAACGACCAAGAGCGTAAAGATTTAGAAATTATTAAAGAAAAGGGAGTTCCAGTCGTAATTCAATATGTACCAACAGATCTTGAAGAAATTTATTAAATAGAGGGTGAATAAAAATGTCTAGTATTGAAATTTTGCAGGATGTCTTAATTATTCTTCTTGCCGGTTTTATGACCGTTGATCAAAATGGTCTAGTAGTTATGTCATGGTTTCCAGTAATTGTTGGGACGATTGCCGGTTTAATTATGGGCGATTTACACACAGCACTAGTGATTGCAGGAACATTCCAGTTAATGATGCTGGGAGTTGCAGCACTGGGTGGAGCATCTGCACCAAATTATGGTTTAGCTACAATTGTAGGCGCTTTCGTGGCTATTCGAACCGGTACGGGTATCAAAGCAGCGATTGCTGTTGGTTTACCAGTTGGACTCATTGCAATTCAATTGGAAGTAGTTGCCAGAATTATTTGTAATTTTCTAGCGCATAAAATGAAAACGGATAATGACAAACATAGGTGGCAAAAAATGCGCCAAGAGGCTTGGCTAGGTCCAATCTTGTTTAGCCTTCAAACTATAATTCCGACTTTGTTGGTTGTCTTAGTAGGGCCGCAGTTTGTTAAGTTTATTCTTAATGCAATTCCGGCCTGGGTCACAAATGGGCTAACAATTGCAGGCGGAATGCTGCCAGTTGTCGGAATTGGGATGCTGATGCACTATATGCCAGTCAAAAAATTTCTACCTTACATTATCGTCGGCTTTGTTCTTTCGGCATATTTAAAAGTAGCAGTCTTAGGAATTGCCTTATTAGGGTTTGCAGCTTCTTATTGGTACTTCACTTCTGAGGCTCGTAAGGTTAAGGAAACTGTCACAGAAGCCGCAATTGACGAAGAGGGGGAGGATTATGATGAATAAGACAGACGATAATATTGATACAAAAATTACCAAAAGAGATTTACGACGTGCAGGCAGCCGTTATAACTTTATGGCTGTAAATCTGTTTAATTACGAGTCACAGATGGGTCCGGCTGTTGCATGGGCACTTGCACCAATTCTTAGGAAAATTTATAAGGATGATAATGAGTATCAAGAGGCTTTGGATAATCACTTTAATTATTTTAATTCAACCACTGTGATGTCTAGCATGATTCTAGGTGCAACTACTGCCATGGAAGAAAAGGACGGGTTAGAAGCTAAGGCGGCAGTCCAATCATTAAAAACTAGTTTAATGGGACCACTAGCGGGAGTGGGAGATACATTGGTGTGGGTCTTATGGCCAACAATCATTGGATCAATTTCTGGTTATATGGCCTTACAAGGGAACCCTCTAGGTGCAGTTATTTGGTTTATTGCTAATGTTATTTTTTGGTTTGTCAAGGTTAAGTTATTTGAAGTTGGTTATACATCTGGTACAAAGTTGGTAACTTCCTTAGGCAGTAAAATGGTTCTTTTTACTGAAGCAGCTTCAATTATGGGTCTTAGCGTTGTAGGTGCTTTGATTGCAACGGTTGTTAAAGTTGTGACACCGTTGACTTTCCACTTTGGCAAAGTTTCTTTGGCTCTTCAATCGGGAGTCTTAGATAAAATCATGCCATCATTATTACCTGCACTTTTCACTTTGTTGGTATATAAGTTGCTGGACAATAAAAAATGGACACCAACGCGGATTATTTTATTGGTAATTGTAATTGCTTTAGCAGGCTCGTATTTTGGAATATTAAAAGCATAGGAGGAATTGAAAAATGGAAAGGAAAATAGTACTTGCATCACATCATCGTTTTGCTGATGGTTTGAGAGATACAGTTGAATTTATCACAGGCGGGCTTTCTAAAAAAAGAATCATTACTTTGACAGCATATTTAGATAATACACCGATTGAAGAAAATGTAGAAAAGCTAATGGAAGACTTTCCTAATACAACTGAAGTTATCGTTTTAACAGATATGATGGCTGGCAGTGTCAATCAGACATTCTTTAGTTATCGATCACGCGAACATACACACATTGTGAGCGGAATGAATTTACCGCTAACTTTGGCATTTGTCATGGAGTCGCAGGAAGATTATTTGACGAATAAAAGAGTCCGGGAAATAGTTGCTGAAGCACAGCGGTCAGTGGTTTACATTAATGATATTAGAATTGGTGATGATGATGATGAATAAGATTCCGTGGTGGAAAAAAAGTGTGGTTTATCAAATTTATCCAAAAAGTTTTTATGATGCTAATGGTGATGGGATTGGCGATTTACAAGGCATTATTAAGAAATTAGATTATTTGGTAGAACTAGGTGTAGATGTACTTTGGCTGAATCCAATTTATCGTTCACCTCAAGTTGATAATGGATATGATATCTCAAATTATCATGAAATCGAACCAGAATTGGGGAACATGGCTGATTTTAATGAATTACTCAAGAAAGCACATGAAAAAAATTTAAAAATTATTTTAGACTTAGTAGTCAATCATACTTCAGATCAACATCCATGGTTTAAACAAGCCAAAAAGTCAAAGAGTAATTCATATCATGACTATTATATCTGGAAGGCACCAGTTGACCAACATGCACCAAATAATTGGGGATCAAGTTTTGGTGATTCTGCATGGACTTATGAAAAAGATATAGCGGAATATTATTTGCATTTGTTTGCTAAAGAACAACCAGATTTAAATTGGGAAAATAAAAAAGTTCGCAATGAAATTTATAATCTTATGCGTTTTTGGTTGGATAAAGGGATTGATGGTTTTCGGATGGACGTAATTTCATTAATTTCAAAAGATCCCGCTTATCTAGATGGTCCAATAATTCAAAATAAAAAGTATGGCAGTTATTATGCAGGTGCTGCAAATGGTCCACGAGTTCATGAGTATCTGCGAGAGATGAATCACGAAGTTCTTACACAATATGATATCATGACTGTTGGGGAGACTCCCCATACAACAGTTGAAGAAGCTACTAAGTATACTGCTGCTCATAACCATGAATTGAATATGGTTTTTCATTTCGATCATATGCACCTTGATTATGGTAAAAATGGTAAATTTTCAACTAAGCGCTTCTCACTGAGTGCATTAAAACAAGTATTTACTAATTGGCAAGAAGGGATGGCACAGCATGACGGGTGGAATAGTTTGTACTGGAGCAATCATGATCAAGCACGACCAGTAACACGTTTTGGAACAGATAAGCATGAGTATAGGGAAGCGGCTGCTAAGATGCTTGGAACAATTTTGCATATGCAGCAAGGAACGCCCTTTATTTTTGAGGGAGAAGAACTTGGTATGACTAATACACGCTTCAAATCAATTTCTGATTATAATGATATTGAGACAAAGTTGATCTACAAAGATTTCACGGAAAATAAACACCTTAGTGCAGATTACGCAATGGAGACAATTTATTTGAAATCACGTGATAATGCGAGAACTCCTGTGCCATGGTCTGCAGAAGACAATGCAGGATTTAGTGCAGGGAAGCCATGGATATTACCCAATCCTAACTATGAACAAATTAATGTTGAAAAGGTATTAAGTGACCGAAACTCAGTATTTTATTATTACAAGAGATTGATAGAATTGCGTCATAAATTACCCATTATTACAACAGGAAAATATTGTTTATTGAATCCACAAGATGAAGATAATTACTCATTTTTACGTGAAACGGATGATGAGATATTGTTTGTTACAGGAAACTTTACTGAAAAAAAGTTAGTTGTTGATTTACCTGATTCTTTAACTGAATTGGAAGGTAAGTTAATTATTAGTAATTTTTCAGCTCTGGGTACAGTATTAAAACAATTAGAATTACCTGCATATGGGACTGCAGTATATTTGTTTACAAAATCATAAACATAGTGTGTCTTTGACTATGAATAATTCGTGGTAAACTAGGGCAGGAACTGAGTCGAAATAATATTTATGACTCAGTTCATTTTTGTACAAAAGAACTGTGAAAAGTGTAATATATATCTAATAAAAGAATAATAAGTTAGTGAGTGGTCAGAATAAAGAATAAACATGTAAATGAAGGATTTATTCCTTTTCGCAAGTACCAAACGTATTACAGAGTAGTAGGAGAAAAAACGACAAATCCACCATTGATTTTGCTACATGGTGGACCAGGTTCAACACATAATTATTTTGAAATGCTCGATGAGATTGCAGAAACGAGTCAAAGACAATTAATAATGTATGATCAGTTAGGTTGCGGAAATTCTTCAATTCCAGATGATAAACGAGATCTTTATAAGGCCAGCACATGGCTTGATGAATTAGAGAATCTCATTACTTTTTTAGGATTGAAAGAGGTTCATTTTTTAGGCCAGTCATGGGGTGGAATGCTAGCAATCATGTATCTTTGTGATAGGGATGCAAGTGCAGTTAAAAGCGTGGTCCTATCCAGTACGCTTTCTTCAACTGAATTATGGACTAGGGAACTTCATAGGCTTATAAAATATTTACCAAGTAATGAGCAGGAGGCTATCAGGCAGGCGGAAGAACAGCAAGACTTTAAAGATCTTTTGTATCTTAGAGCGAATGCACATTTTATGAAGTTATATGCCAGTGATGATCCAAAAGAAAGTCAGGTAGAAGTGCTAAAGCGTCCTAAAAAAAGTGGCATCGAAGCTTATATAACCGCATGGGGACCAAATGAATATACACCACAAGGTAATTTGAGTGATTATGAGTATACAGAGAAATTATCAAAGATAAAAATACCTGCGTTAATAATGAGCGGAATTAATGATTTAAGTACACCAGTAGTTTCAAAAACAATGGCTGATGCCTTGGCAAACTCAGAATGGCATCTCTTTGCAGCTTCGCGGCACATGCCATTCATAGAAGAGAATAAAAAATATGCGGAGATTCTTACAGAATGGCTCAAAAGAAATGATTAAAAATGATTAGTTAGTTTAATTGGACGCAGGATTTTAGCGGGATTTCCTACAGCAATCACGTTTGCGGGGATGTCATGTGTTACAACACTTCCAGCACCAATGATTGAATTTCTTCCAATTGTTGTACCACCAAGAATGATTGCAGAGCCGCCAATCCAAACACCATCTTCAAGTGTAATGGGTCTTGCAATCATTTTTTTTGCTATTCTTTCTGTAGGATCCTCAAGATAACTAGCGGTATAAAAGCCAACTTTTGGAGCAACATTAACATTCGCACCAATTGTAATTGTTGCGAAATCAAGCATTGTAACATCATGATTTGCAAAAAAATTGTCTCCTATAGAGATATTAAAACCAAATGTACACATAAAGTTAGGTTCGATGTAGGCATCAGCACCAATGTTTTTAAAGAGTTGTTCAAGTATTGCAAAGTCATAACTGTTTTTAGTAATAACTAGTTGATTGAAGGCACAACATTGTTCAAAAGCATGTCTGGAAGCGGCTGTAATTTCTGGAGTAGATGCACTAAATGTATTTTCATTGATTGTTAGCCTTTTAACTTTTTCAATGTCCATTTTTTCACCTCAAGTATAGTATATAATTTAATTATAGACCAAATAAGGAGGATAACCAGATGGATTTAAGCGAACATAGTGCATTAACAAATTTTGAAATAGAGTATGTTAAACAAATTACGAATTCTGGAGAGCTCTATTACGACTATGATCCCTTAATTTCCAAAGCAAGGAATCATGCATATTTTGAATGTAGGAAATATGATAATGAACTTAGGAATGGACGAAAAAAGATAGAAATAATGAAGGCCCTTTTTGCTCATTTGGGACATCATGCCGAGATTAACTTAGGATTTACGTGTGAGTTTGGATTCAATCTAACTGTAGGAAGCCACTTCAGCGCGGGAAGGGATTTTAAAGTTATCGATTGTAACAAAGTTGAAATTGGAGACAATGTTTCAATTGGTGCACAAGTTGGAATCTACACATCTAATCATGCTGAAAATCCTGAATTACGTGCAGCACATTGGTGCAGTGAGCAGCCAATATTAATCACAGATAATGTTATCATTGAAGATAATGTGATTGTGACACCAGGCGTTGAGATTGGTGAAGGAGCGATTATCAGAGCAGGAAGTGTAGTAACTCATAATATACTTGCCAATACGGTTGCAAATGGTAATCCGTGTGAATCTCTTGTGTTGTAATTTCAGGCGACGTGAGTGGAGGTAAAAGATAGTGAATCATGCGGACATCAATAAAATTTTAAGTGATTTGATACACAGCGGATGGGATAAACCGGTTATTAAATATATAAATAGGAAGCTGCAGTGGCAAGTAATGCTGAATAGTGCCAGCGATGACTTTGGAACAATAAACTGTAATTTGCACGCTGTTGGTTCAAATTTATATACTAAAATGCTCAGAAAATCAAAGTTAACAGCGCACCAAAAGATTGAATTGGTCTTGTGGCAATTAGGTGCAAACATTGATCACACTGGCTTTTTACAGTTAAATGGAGATTTTTATTTAGATTCTGCCATGCCTCCGCATAGCAACTTTTTACGCTATTTTCGTAGGCTTGTTCAAAAAGTATTTCCCGGGAAAACTTTAAAGGAATATAGTATGACAAATGATTTGGGTGAACTTGCAAATAAAGTTCATCTTTTTCGAAGTTATTTAGATTTCAATAATATTCAATATATCCGTTCCTTTTTTAAGGGAACGACTGATTATGAAAAACTGCTCAAATATGGGAAAAAATTTTATTTTATTAAGCTGGATTATAGATCAGATGCCAATTTTCACAATAGATTTCGTAGTGATGGTTGCTTCAAGTATCCACAAAACATGAAAGTGCAGGTTACTAGTAGGACAAGAATGTCTGAATTTATAATTAATTTAGAATCAGGTAACTTTGTTAGTGAGTGGATTGGATATGGTTTTTTGGCTAATGAAGCAGAACAAAATAAAACTTCTTTTAAGGAATTCAATATCGTCAATACAGAGTCCTTTAATTATGGAATACCAATAGGCGGTAGAAAACTTGCTTTTTTTGTTGATAGAGATAGCCACAATAACTTAGATGTTAGTCATCCGCGTGATTCGTTAACTCGCAGGAGATTGACCAAAAAACAAAGTACTTCCTATTACTGGAAGTTTGAAGAATCCTATTATAAAAAGGATGGTAGCGGTCGATATGCGGGCCAGTATGCAGATATTGTAAAAAAAGGTTATAGGGATTATTATGCTTGGAATTCAGTAAGGGAAAAAGAAAAGGTTTATTATAAATTTGTTGCATATTGTCGCAGTATTTATCCTAAAAGGAATCCCGGCTTTTACTGTTTCTTAAAAAAAAGCAAAAAAGATTTTTGAAACATTATGTACTGATATTATTGAACTTTTTGCGATTATTAGTTTAAAAGCAATTCTTTATTTTTTCTTAAAAAGCTAGTATGATATTAATTGGTCGTTTTTTGGAAATAGAATGAAGTTAACAAAGAAAGGGTGTATAAATCATTTTGATTACATTATCGGGGATTATTGGATCGGGTAAGTCAAGTATGACTGAAATATTAGCAAAAGAACTCGGGACGAAGGCTTTTTTTGAACCAGTTGAGGATAATCCTGTTCTACCATTATTTTATAAGGGAAATGAAATTGCAGCTCAAAAAAGGGCAGAAGGGGATAATGAAGCAACTAACCCCTATGCATATCTTCTACAAACATATTTTCTTAATAAGAGATTTAAAATGATTAAGGAAGCCATGCAAGATGACAATAATATTTTAGATCGCTCAATCTATGAAGACGAGCTATTTATGAAGATGAATACTGAAATGGGTAATGCAACAGAAGTGGAATATCAAATATATCAGAGCTTACTGGCCAATATGATGGAGGAATTACCTTTTGCTGCAAAAAAGAAATCACCAGATTTGATGATTACAATTCATGTTTCATATGAAACAATGATTAAAAGAATTACTAAAAGAGGTCGTGATTATGAACTAGTGGAAAATGATCCTTCTTTAGTTGATTATTACAAACGACTTTTGAAATATTACGATGAGTGGGTTGAGTCATATACTATCTCACCGTTGCTAGTTGTAGAGGGTGATCAATTCGATTTTGTTGGTAATGTTAGTGATAGAATTACCATATTGGAATTAATCGAAAAGGAGTTGTATAAGTTGGGTAAGCTTACAGATGAGCAGTTACAGAATTTTCATGAGGAACATCAGAAGCTGGTTTAAGGCAACTTATTTCTGAAACACACCGTTAGAGTAAAAAAGAGAATGAAACATGAAACACGTTAAAGTAATAGATGAGATAACCTTTCAATCTGCATAATAATCTAGAACCAGAAATGGTAAGGTGAAATTCTTGGAATATAAAAAGAGTGATATCACAGATAAGACATTAAAAAAAGATGTACGCCAGGTCACTACGATAATTTTTGTTTATTTCATAGTTTTTCAATTTGCAGCACTTGTTTCATCACTTGTATTATCTTCTATGAGAAAAGAAAGTAAAGCTGCAGTTAATGATTTTCTTAGTAATAGTGGATTACCATATTTAGTTGCAATTGGGTTAGGACTTTTCGTGATTTTTGTAAGTATGACTCCTAGCATAAGGAAACAAACCTTTGCAGTAAGTACAAGAAAGATGACAGGTGGGATCTTTCTTGCGCTTGTCGCAGTAGTAATGACTGGTCAAGTTATTCTAAGTGTCTATGGTTCTCTTTTTGAACACCTTGTCAACCTGATAGGCTACACTTCAACGGAACAACTAAAAGAAGCTACAGGAACCAGTAAAACATTTTCGATGTTGTTATATGCTGGATTTCTTGGTCCCGTTACTGAAGAGATTGTTTTTAGGGGCTTTTTGTTACGTAATTTAGAGAAATATGGTCAAGGATTTGCAATTATAATTTCGGCTTACATGTTTGGTCTGTACCACAGTAATTTTCTTCAAACTCCATTTGCATTTGTTGTAGGGCTGATTTTAGGATACGTGGCGCTGACCTATGGTATCAAATGGTCAATTTTACTGCACATTTTTAATAACTTTGTGTTAGGAGATACTCTCAATTATTTTTTACAGAATTTCAATGACAGGCAAGCGGATATTGTCAGTAGTACTCTGATTTGGACTGGTGGAGTTATCGGAATGGTAATTCTATGGTTTTACAAAGGGGCAATACGTAAATGGTATAGAAGCAATAAACCAACTGGAAAAGAATTGAAGCTTGCGTTCACAGGGAAAAGCTTAATTTTAATCACTATTATAATTTTTATTATTTCTTGCTTGGGATTAGATAAAATATAAAGATGTTAATTTAATCACAACTTTTGTGTGATTACTTGAAGTTTATAAATTCAAGGGCTATCATGATATTAGAAATATTTTTCCCCAAAGGCGGGTGGTTGAGATGATGCAAAATTATAAACGAGTTTTGGTAGCAATAGATGGTTCTAAAGGTTCCGAAGTTGCTTTAGCTAAGGCGATAGAAACAGTGAAGAATAATGAAGGATCCACATTAGATGTTTTACGTGTGCTTGACTTGAATTCCTTAGAATATGGTGGAGCTGGAATTGCTTTAGATGGCAGCGAAGTTTACCGAATTGAACAAGCTAATGAGGAATACATGTTTAGTTTGAAACAAAAGTTAGTTAAAGAAAATGGGCTTAATGAAGAAGCTGTACATGTTCACTTACGTTTTGGAAATCCAAAACTTGTGATTGCGCATGATTTTCAGCCTGAATATAGTAATGATTTGATTCTAGTTGGCTCGACAGGAAAGAATTTCTTTGAGCGACTAGTGATTGGGTCAGTTGCGTCTTATGTTATTAGGAATGCATCATGTGATGTGCTTATGGCTCGTAACTAGTTTTTCGGAGCAAAAATAATAAAGAGATTTTGAAGATAATCTTAAAATTGTGTTCTAGAATACAAATAGAGGTGCTGGGTTAAATAAACTTTGGTTCTTTGTCAACCGCTGTTGATGAGAAACTTTTATAAGAAAATCAATTCATTTTCGAATTGGTTTTCTTTTTTTTATTCGAATCGTAAATTCAATTCTAATCTGGGTGTAAAAATGTGACCAATTTCTGTAGCCGTATGCCATGCGTTTAATTTGTTTGATTTTGCAATTAATGCCTTCTAGTGGGCCATTTAAATAGTTACTTGCCATCATGCATTTGATATTTGGGCCTTGGATTTGAAGTATATTTTCGATAGAATATTCTTGGAACACGTTTTCTCATTTTCCTTTACTTTTACTTTGGTCGGTATTTGGTGGTGCATTTGGGAACTTGTTCTTTTATTGTACATGAAAATTAGGTGTTGATGAACTTCCATCAACACCTAATATTGTAGAGCTGTCAAATTTTGATTCAGCGCCTCTATTTATTCCGTATAAACGTGTTTCGTAAGTCAAAACTCTCCGTCTAACTTCGGATTACTCATAACAAAGTACTCGCTATGTTCGTAATTTCGAGTTAATACTCAAATTTTCCTGACTTATGGCGCTCTCCTTCTATTTATTACGAAAATTACATTGTAGCAAACTTTTCTTTAATAGTAGCTGCAGAAGTTGCTAGTTTTTGTTCTTCTTCAGGTTGGAGAGGAATATCAATGAGTTCTTCAACTCCATTTTTTCCGATTATTCCTGGCTGACCTAAATATGAGTCATATTTGACATTGTAAGATGAACAAGGACACATTAGTTGTGCATCATCAAGGACTGCGCGACTAAGTTTAATTGCACAGGTTGCAATTGCGAAGCTAGTATAGCCTTTACCTGAATGAACAGCCCAACCGCCTGATCGTGCGGTATCCTCAAGTGTGTCTAAGTCTAGATTCATTTTTGGAGCAAGGGTCTCAAGCGGAAGTCCATTAACACTGACTGTTGACCATGCTACAAATTGAGATTCACCATGTTCACCATATACAAAACCAGATACATTTTTAGGATCAACATTAAATTTCTCTGATACAACACGCTGCATACGAGCAGTATCTAGGAAAGTCCCTGTTCCAAGTACACGTGAACCAGGCAATCCGATTTCTTTTTGAAGATATTGAGTAATTGCATCACAAGGATTCATCGTATCAATTAAGATGCCGCTAAATCCACTTTTTTTAATTTTAGGTGCAATATCTTTTACAATTTCACGAGTATATTCGAATTCGGCCCATCTATTACCGCTTGCATTGTCAAGTGCATGAATATTTCCTGCAGTAACAAAAAGAATATCTGTATCTGCTAGTTCTGAATAATCTTGAATTTTAATTTTGGGTCTGCTGCCTAGTCGTGCTGTTGCATCTTGAAGATCAAGTTGTTCTGCTCTTGCTTTTTTCTTATTTTTATCTATTAGAATCAATTCATCGGCAAAGCCTTGAATTACAAGTGAGAATGCGATTGCAGCTCCAACATGTCCTACACCGATGATTGCATATTTTCTACTCATTTTTTACATCCCTTGCTAATTAGAATTAGTTAAACAATCTCCAAGTGTAATTGATTTTCCTTGATAAAACCAGCTTTTTTCATCATTCCATATGCCACCAGTGAAATAACCATAGGTAAGACAACCCCTGTAAACATGTAGATTGCGAATTGGCTCCATCCTTGTGCGGCATAGGCCAAGGGTGCAATAAAGGAATTTAATCCTAAACCGGCCAGTTTATAGGTTGAGCGGAAGCCAAACATAATCGTTGCAATTGGGGCACAGACAACAGCTGAGAGCAGCGAAGGGACTAATAGATATGGGTTAATCAAAAGATTTGGAAATTGTACTTTTGGTGTCATAACTCCTTGCGCAATATTAGCTCCTAAGTTATTTTGGCGAAATGACATTGCTGTAAAGGCAACAAATTGTGATGTTGTTCCAATCAAAGCAGCAGCTGACGAAATTGGATCCAATGTTAAAGCGATTGCTAAAGCTGCTGATGACGCTGGGGTCATTAAGAAGAGTGCCCAGACTACAGAAATTGAAATTGAGCCTACTAATGGATTTACTTGCATTGTCTCAGCAATGAATGCACTGGCATTTAACAACAATGGAGTAGTGACAGCAGCCAGGCCTAACCCGCAAATTCCTCCTACCAAGGTTGCAGTGAAAGGAACAAGCATCATATCTAAAGGTGTCTTACCAGATAGATATTTACCAATTAAGGCGGCAATCAATCCAGCTAAGACAGCACTGACTGGCTGACCTGTTGCAAAAGTTGCACTTCCGGCAGCTTGCATTAAAGATGTGCCGGTTGCAGTTGTTCCATTGACAGCTGTTGAAGTAAAGTGCACCGCATTTGCACCAATTGTTGAAGAAATCATTGCACTAAAAATGACGAGCGAGCTTGTCTCTAATTGAGATGCAATTGCAACACCAAGAGCGGGGGCTAATAAATCATTAGCAATAACACCGACCTGATATAAGGCATTCCAGTGAATAAACGAGGCAATTGTCTGCAGCAACAGTCCGATCCCTAATGTGACTAAGATGGCATTGGAAACGGCAGCTGAGATTCGATATACATAGTCCTTAACTGTTGTCGTTGATTTTGTAGCACCTGTGTTCTCCATTGTTGAACAACTCCTATTCCTTTTTTTGTCCTAATACTGTCCTAAACTTTTTCAATCCAACCTTCAGGTGCTGTAATATCACCGAATTGGATACCAATTAATTCATCATATAGTTTGCGAGTGACAGGGCCGACTTCTGTTTTACTGTAGAATACATGGAAGTTATCACCGTATTGGAAACCACCAATAGGTGAGATAACTGCAGCAGTTCCGCAAGCACCGGCTTCAGCAAGATGATCAAGTTGGTCAATGTAAATATCACCTTGTTCTGTTTTCATACCAAAGTTATGTTCAGCGAGATACAGCAACGAGAACTTAGTTACACTTGGTAAGATGGATGGTGACTTAGGTGTTACAAATTTACCATCTTTAGTGATTCCAAAGAAGTTAGCTGAACCAACTTCTTCAATTTTCTGGTGATCAATTGGATCAAGATAGATACAATCCGAGAAACCAGCATTATGTGCAAGCTGACCAGGGAAGAGACTAGCTGCGTAGTTACCGCCAACCTTACTTGCCCCAGTTCCTTTATGAGCAGCACGGTCATATTCAGAAGCAATAAAGTTTGTAGGTGTCAAGCCACCCTTGAAGTAGTTTCCAACGGGCATGGCAAAGATTGAAAAAATATATTCTTCAGCGGGATGAACACCAATATTGCCACCAACACCGACAAGGTATGGGCGAAGATAGAGTGTAGCACCTGTGCCATATGGAGGAATATATTTTTCATTGGCTTTCACAACTTCCTTTAATGCTGCGACAAACATTTCAGTAGGAACCTTAGGCATCATTAGTCTTTCACAACTGTTCTGCATTCTTTGGGCATTTTGATCTGGGCGGAAAAGATTGATACTCCCATCTTTACAGCGATAAGCCTTAAGTCCTTCAAAAACCTCTTGACCATAGTGCAGACATGTTGATCCTTCATTAATGGTAATTGTAGCTTCATCTGTAAGACCAGCATCACGCCATTCACCATCGCGCCAGTAAGCGCGATAACGATAAGGCAAGTTCATATAAGTAAAACCAAGATTGCTCCAGTCTAATTCAGATGGGTCCTTTGCTTTTGGTGTTGTTGAAAGTGACATTTTAATTCCTCCTTATTTTTGAATCATGAGAGCCGTTTGAAGTTAAAACAAAAAGCACTCACCGCCAAGAATATAATTCGGCGGTGGGTGCTTAAAAAAATCCATCGCCTAGTTATCCTAGCGCGATGGACTTAATGTCTGAACAATCTAATCAGCCGAGACATTAAGCAACACATCGCGCGTGCTAATAATGACTAGGCTCACTAGATACTGGGCGGTATTACTACAAACAGTGATTGTACGTGACATGTTGCTCAACTCCTCTCAATAATTGATTGCTATAACGTGACTTCATAATTGATATTTCTTATTATAACTATTGTCATTAAAAAAGCAACCTCTTTTTTAATAAAAATGTAATTTTATTATTTTTAATGCCAGAATTGTTTAATAAAACATACAAATCATGTGGAAAAGGTGAGATTAAAATCTTTCCATAAGATGAGAAAAAGATTGTCTTATTGACTTTTTCAATAATTGAAAGTATATTATAGGCAATCATTCTTATCTTAATTGATGAAGTAGTCAAAGTGCTTTATCCACGTTTTCAAGGCGTGGAGTGGCGCTTTTTTTATTGTCTAAAAGGAGGTAGTGGAGAGTTGGCAGCAAATACGATCACAGAATATGATACGATTGCAGCGATTTCAACTCCACCTGGTGAAGGTGCAATTTCAATTGTGCGTTTAAGTGGAGAAGAAGCATTACAGATTGCACAAAGTATATTTTCTGGGAAAGAATTAACTAAAGTTGAGAGTCATACCATAAATTATGGTCATATTATTAATCCGAGAACTAAGCAAGAAATTGATGAAGTTATGGTTTCAGTAATGAGGGCACCCAAAACATTTACACGGGAAAATGTTGTAGAAATCAATTGTCATGGAGGAATCGTTGCAACTAACGAAATTCTACAGCTACTATTAAGCAATGGTGCTCGGTTGGCTGAACCGGGTGAATTCACCAAACGTGCTTTTTTACATGGCAGAATTGATCTTTCACAAGCAGAAGCAGTGATGGATCTTATCAGAGCTAAGACGGATAGATCAATGAAAGTTGCATTGAACCAATTGGATGGGAATCTTTCACAGCTAATCAGGAATTTACGTCAAGACATATTAGATGTCCTAGCACAGGTCGAGGTCAATATTGATTATCCGGAATATGACGATGTTGAAGAGATAACAACAAGGTTACTAAAAGAAAAGGCACAAGATACAAAAGCACGGATAGAACAACTATTACAAACCGCTAAACAAGGCAAGGTCTTACGTGAAGGATTGGCAACGGCGATTATTGGTAAACCTAATGTTGGCAAGTCTAGTTTGTTAAATCACTTACTGCATGAAGACAAAGCGATTGTGACAGATGTCGCGGGAACAACACGCGATGTGATTGAAGAATATGTAAATGTTAGAGGAGTTCCACTTAAATTAGTTGATACTGCAGGGATTCGTGAGACCTCAGATAAAGTAGAAAAAATTGGAGTTGAACGTTCTAAAAGGGCAATTGAGCAAGCTGATTTAGTGATGTTGGTGTTGAATCAAAGTGAACCATTAACTGTTGAAGATCAACAATTAATAGACTTAACTAAAGATAAGAAAAGAATCGTTTTACTAAATAAGGTGGACTTGCCTTTAAAAATAGACTTTACACAGCTTACGAAGGAAGTAGGTAAAGATGAGTTGCTGAATATCTCCGTTTTGAAGAATGAAGGAATTAACAAGCTAGAAGAAAAAATTGCAAAATTGTTCTTTGGCGGAATTGAGAATAGGCAGACGACAATCATGGTTACAAATGCAAGACATATTGGTCTCTTAAATCAAGCAAGAGACTCATTAGATTCTGTTTTAAGCGGAATCGAAGCTAATATGCCAGTAGACTTAATTCAAATTGATATGACTAATTGCTGGGATTTATTGGGCGAGATTACAGGAGATAGTTATCAAGACGAACTATTGACGCAATTATTCAGTCAATTTTGTTTAGGAAAATAAATAATTAGATGGAAGATAGGAGATCGTAATGGATGTAAAGCAATATGCTAGCAAAGACTATGATGTAATCGTAGTTGGAGCGGGGCATGCAGGCTGTGAAGCTGCATTGGCTGCAGCCCGGATGGGGAATGAAACTCTCTTAGTAACAATCAATCTTGAGATGGTGGCATTTATGCCATGCAACCCTTCTATAGGCGGACCAGCCAAAGGGATTGTTGTGCGGGAATTAGATGCACTTGGCGGTGAAATGGGTCGTAATATTGATAAGACGTATGTACAGATGAGAATGCTGAATACTGGTAAAGGTCCAGCTGTAAGGGCATTGAGAGCACAGGCTGATAAACGTGCATACTCAATCGAAATGAAGCACACTATCGAAAAGGAACCAAATCTAACATTACGTCAGGGAATTGTTGATAACTTAATTGTTGAAGATGGTGTTGTTAGAGGTGTAATTACTAATACAGGCGCACGATATGGTGCTAAAAGTGTCGTATTGACGACTGGAACAGCAGCTCGTGGAAAGATTATTATAGGTGAGTTGATGTACTCTTCCGGGCCTAATAATACACAACCCTCTATGAAACTGTCAGGTAATTTGGAGAAGCTAGGATTTGAACTGAAACGCTTTAAGACGGGAACTCCACCACGGGTTGATGGAAATACGATTGAATATGGAGTAACTGAAGAACAGCCAGGTGATAAGGAGCCAAATCATTTTAGTTTTGAGACTTCTGATGATGATTACTTGAATGCTAAGGATCAGCTATCTTGCTGGCTGACATATACTAATGAAAAGACACATGAATTGATTCGAGCAAACCTTGATCGTGCACCAATGTTTTCAGGTGTGATTGAGGGAGTTGGACCAAGGTATTGTCCATCGATTGAAGATAAGATTGTGAGATTTGCTGATAAACCGCGGCACCAATTGTTTATTGAACCAGAAGGACGCAATACCGATGAGTTTTATGTTCAAGGTTTGTCGACTTCAATGCCAGAAGAAATCCAACAACAAATGGTGCATTCTATCAAAGGGCTTGAGCATGCTGAAATGATGAGACCTGGTTATGCGATTGAATATGATATTGTTTCACCATATCAACTAAGACCTACATTGGAGACAAAGCTAATTAGTGGATTATATACTGCGGGTCAAACAAATGGGACTTCGGGTTATGAAGAGGCTGCTGGTCAAGGAATGTTAGCCGGAATTAATGCAGGGTTACACGCTCTTGACAAAGAAGAAGTTGTGCTCAAGCGTAGTGATGCCTATATTGGTGTGATGGTTGATGATCTAGTAACCAAGGGAACAAACGAGCCGTATCGTTTATTAACATCGCGTGCAGAGTACCGCTTGATTTTGCGTCATGATAATGCAGATATGCGTTTGACTGAATTAGGCCATGAAATTGGTTTGATTTCTGATGAGCGTTATACCAAGTTTGAGGCAAAAAAGGCAGCTATCGAAGCTGAAGAAAAACGGCTTGAAAGTTATCGAATTAAGCCAAATGAGCAAGTCAATGCATTTCTTGCAAAAAAAGGTGCTGCACCATTGAAAGATGGCGTATTGGCAAGTGATTTCTTGCGCCGCCCAGAGGTAACCTACGCTGAATTAGCTGAGTTTATTCCGGAATCAACAAAAGAAATCGATAATCGAGTAATTGAACAAGTTGAGATTCAAATTAAATACGAGGGTTACATCAAAAAAGCCAATCAAAAAGTTGAGAAGCTCAAAAAGATGGAAGCCAAAAAAATTCCAGATCGAATTGATTATAGTGCGATTGAGGGAATTGCCACGGAAGCGCGGCAAAAATTCGAAAAAATTCGTCCCGAAACACTGGCACAAGCTAGTCGAATCAGTGGAGTTAACCCAGCAGATATTTCGATCTTAGCGATTTATATTGAACAAGGGAAGATAGCAAAGATTTAGATTATGGAAGATATACTTTTTGTACAAGTTTTGGATGGTAATAAAAATAAAATAGATTCTTTTCAAATAGGAATTATTTGGTTCTTTCTCCACAAAACAAGCAAAATTTATTAAAAAATGTCAATCATCTTTTTTACTATCGGTGTCTGGATTTTTCTCCAGACGCTTTTTTCTTACTACAATTGCAATGAAAATTGATTCGAGATTTAAGTAGATAAAATCGATAAGTATTAAGATTCCGTAAATGAGATGACTACCGCTCGATAGGCCCCAAAGATTTAAAAGCAATATTGGGATGAAAAAAAGACTTGTGATAGCGACTAACAGAGCTGCATTTTTCCAAAACCATAACATGTGAGACATCTCCTCTAGATTAATTAAATTAATAATAAAGCATTTTTGAGTGAAGTGACATAGTTAGACAATGGAAATGAAAAAAAGTATGTGTTTGAAATCACAACCACAGAATTTAAAATGATATTTTGATGAAAATTAAGATAGCAAATTTGTTGTAGAAATGGTTCTTGTATATCATAATAAGTTCATGCAATCACAATGTTTAAATATTGTGCAAAAGGCGTTAAAATAAGTATGAAAGCGGTTTACAAAAGAAAAATATAACTTAGTGGAAAGAAATAAGTTGTATCACGGATTACGTTGTAAACGAGGTTTGCTGTAATGTTTGCTTGATAATGATGAGGAGGTCTAGAAATGTCAAAAAAAATAATCGATTTTGAACAATTGAAGAAATTTGATGATGAATTCAAACCGGTACAGCTTTTATCTATAGAGGGAAAATTGTTGGAACCTGATTGGAAACCGGATTTGAGTGATGAAGAGCTTGTTGAACTCTTTAAACAAATGGTTTGGTCGAGAACACTTGATGAGCGTTCAACAAAATTGAATCGTCAAGGACGCCTAGGATTCTATGCACCTACTGCAGGTGAAGAGGCAAGCCAGATTGCATCGAATTTTGTGATGGAAAAAGAAGACTTTATTTTACCAGCATATCGTGATGTACCACAGCTTGTACAACATGGATTGCCTTTATATCAGGCATTTCTGTGGTCACGTGGACATGTCGACGGTAATAAGTATCCTGCTGAATTACGGGCATTACCACCACAAATCATTATTGGAGCACAATATGTTCAAGCTGCGGGGGTAGCACTTGGCTTCAAGTTAAAAGGCCAAAAGAATGTGGCCTACACTTATACTGGTGATGGTGGAACATCACAAGGTGATTTTTACGAAGGAATTAACTTTGCAGGTGCGTTTCAAGCTCCCGCAATCTTTGTCATTCAAAATAATGGTTTTGCAATTTCAGTCCCGCGTAGTAAGCAAACGGCTGCCGGGACCTTGGCTCAAAAAGCAGTGGCTGCCGGAATTCCTGGAATTCAAGTAGATGGAATGGATGCATTAGCTGTTTATGAGGTAACAAAAGAAGCTCGTGATTATGCATTAGCAGGTAATGGTCCAGTACTGATTGAGACGCTAACTTATCGTTATGGTCCGCATACTCTCTCTGGAGATGATCCAAAACGGTATCGTACGAAGGAAACAGATGATCTTTGGGTCAAAAGAGATCCATTGGTAAGAATGAGACTTTATCTTGAGGGTAAAGGTCTTTGGAAGCAAGAGGATGAGGAAACCTACGTTGAGCAAGTTCGTGCTGAAATTAATGAAGCAATTAATAAAGTTGAAAATATGCCAAAACAAAAAATTAGTGAATATTTAAAGAATACCTTTAAAGAAACACCGGCTGGAACTAAAAGAGAAATTGAGAAGTTTGAAGCGAAGGAGGCAAAATAATTATGGCGAACAAGACAATGATTAAAGCAATAACTGATGCGCTAGATCAGGAACTTGCAAGAGATGAGAAAGTTCTCGTTTTTGGTGAAGATGTTGGAAAAAATGGGGGAGTTTTCCGTGCTACAGAAGATCTTCAAGCAAAGCACGGTGAAGAACGTGTCTTTGATACGCCTCTTGCTGAGTCTGGAATTATCGGGCTTTCGACTGGATTGGCTTTGGAAGGTTTTCGTCCAGTACCCGAAATTCAATTCTTTGGTTTTGTTTTTGAAGCAATGGACCAAATAGCAGGACAGATTGCGCGAATTCATTTCCGACTAGATGGAACCCGTGAGATGCCAATTACAATTCGTGCTCCTTTTGGTGGTGGTGTGCATACACCAGAGCTACATGCTGATAGTTTAGAAGGGTTAGTATCGCAAATTCCAGGATTACGTGTTGTTATTCCGAGTAATCCATACGATGCTAAGGGTCTCTTAATCTCAGCGATTCGTTCTGATGATCCAGTTGTGTTCTTAGAACATATGAAGTTGTATCGCTCAATTAAAGCCGAAGTACCTGATGAAGAATATACAGTACCATTGGACAAAGCTAATATTGTAAAAGAGGGTACAGATTTGACGATTATCACTTATGGTGCAATGGTTCAAGAGGCAATCAAGGCGAGTGATGAGTTAACCAAGCAAAATATCAGTGCAGAAGTAGTAGATTTAAGAACTGTGTCTCCGATTGACGAAGAGACTATTCTGGAATCGGTTAAGAAAACAGGTCGTGCAGTCGTTGTGCAAGAAGCCCAAAAACAAGCAGGAGTGGGTTCGCAAGTAGCTGCACTTATCGCTGAAAAAGGTATTTTATATTTAAAAGCACCAATTGGACGCGTTGCAGCACCGAATACACCTTACCCATTTAGTGAAGCTGAAAGTGACTGGCTACCTAACAAGCAGGATGTAGTAGAAAAAGCACAAGAAATTTTGGAATATTAGGAGGCGAGCAAATGGGTGCGTATCAATTTAAATTACCAGATATTGGTGAAGGAATTTCAGAAGGCACAGTTGCACAATGGTATGTAAAAGTTGGTGATGTTCTAAAAGAAGATGACGATTTATTAGAGATTGAAAACGATAAGTCAGTCGAAGAAATTCCTTCCCCAGTGGCAGGAACAGTCAAGAATATTCTTGTGGATGAAGGCGAAACTGCTGAAGTTGGACAAGTTTTAATTGAGTTTGAGGTCGAAGGAGCAGGAAATGTTACCAAGGGAGCAGAAACAGCAGCACCACAAACATCTGCTGAACAGACACCAGTTTCTCCAGCTGTAGAGGCAGCAGCACCAGTGGCAGAAACTAGTGTACCTGAAACTGAGAAAAAAGAAACTAATGTTACTAAAATGGCTGAGGTAGACAGAACGTTGCCAGTCTTAGCGATGCCAGCAGTTCGCATGTATGCTAGAGAAAAAGACGTAGATATCTCAAAGGTGAGTGGAACTGGGTCACATGGGCACGTTACTAAAGAAGATATTGATGTATTCTTACAAGGTGGCCGTGAGAGTGGGATCGCAGAAATACAAAAAGTAGCAAGTCAAGATGCTGATACAATAATTTCTACAAGTAATCGTCCACAAGCAGCAAGTCAAGAATGGCCAGAAACTAGAGAAAAGATGTCGGGAATCCGTAAAGCTACAGCTAAAGCAATGGTGAATAGTGTTAGTGAAATCCCACATGTTACCGTTTTTGATGATGTTGTGGTTGATAAACTATGGAAACATCGTAAGCAATACAAGACGATGGCAGCTGAACGGGAAGTTAGACTTACTTTCTTGCCATATGTTGTTAAGGCATTAGCAGTTGTAATGAAAGAATTTCCAATTTTTAACTCATATGTAGATATGGAAAAACAAGAAATTGCATATCGCGATTATATTAATGTTGGAGTTGCAACAGATACTGATAGAGGCCTATTCGTACCTAATATTAAAAATGCTGATCAAAAGAGTCTGTTTGGGCTGGCAAAACAAATTACGGAAAATACGGAAAAAGCAAAAGATGGCAAACTTGCTGGCGCTGATATGAAACATACGGGGATGTCGATTACAAATATCGGTTCAATCGGAGGCGGTTTCTTTACACCAATTATTAATTGGCCAGAGGTTGCAATTTTAGGCTTAGGGAAGATTACAAAAGAAGCAGTTGTGGTGGAAGATGAAATTAAAGTTGCTTATGTATTAAAACTTTCGCTTTCATTCGATCATCGTATTATTGATGGTGCAACGGCTCAAAAGGCACTTAATCGTTTAGGTGAACTATTGAGTGAACCAGAACTATTATTGATGGAGGGATGAGCAGATGGTAGTTGGAGATTTTGCAATTGAACTTGATACAGTGGTAATTGGTGCTGGACCTGGTGGGTATGTTGCTGCAATTAGGGCTGCTGAAAAGGGACAGAAAGTTACGGTTATTGAGAAAGAATATATTGGTGGAGTATGTCTAAATGTTGGCTGTATTCCTTCAAAAGCATTAATTGAGGCAGCTCATCGTTATCAAAGAGCAATGAACTCATCTGAAATGGGTTTGCGTGTTACAGCAGCGACCCTTGATTTTAAACAAACACAGAAATGGAAACAAGAAAGTGTAGTTGATAAATTAACAGGTGGTGTGGCAGGATTATTTAAAAAACATCATATTGATGTAATTTGGGGCAGTGCATTTTTGAAAGATGATCATAGTTTGCGTGTAATGACAGATGATTCTGCTCAGACGTACAGTTTTAATAATTTAATTATTGCTACTGGTAGTCATCCAATCGAGATTCCTAACTTTAAATTCAAAGGGAAGGTCCTAGACTCAACAGGAGCTTTGGCACTTCAAGAGGTTCCTAAGAAGTTGATAGTAGTTGGTGGAGGTTACATCGGATGTGAGCTAGCGTCTGCATATGCAAATTTAGGTGCCCATGTTTCTATCCTTGAAGGGGCCGATCGAATTTTAGCCAATTATGAGAAGGATTTGGTGGCTGTTGTTGAACATCATTTTAGCGGTCAACATGTTGATATTTATACTAATGCGATTGCGAAGATGTCGGAACAAACAGATAAGGGCGTTAAAATTAAATTTGATGTTAGTGGCGAGGAAAAAGAATTAGAGGCTGATTACTGTGTTGTGTGTGTGGGACGCAAACCGAATACTGCGGATATGGGTTTGGAACATATCGGGGTGAAAATTGGGGATCGTGGACTAATTGAGGTCGATGCACAGTGTCGAACAAGTGTTGGCAATATCTATGCAATTGGAGATGTTGTGCCTGGAGCTGCATTGGCGCATAAAGCCAGTTATGAAGGGAAAATTGCAGCAGAAGCAATCTCTGGTTCCAAAGGAATTGTAGATTATCGCGCTATGCCAGCCGTATGCTATACAGATAGCGAGATTGCAACAACTGGTTTAACAGTTGCAGAAGCTAAGAAACAGGGTCTTGATGTTAAGAAGGCACAATTCCCATTTGCAGCTAACGGACGTGCAATCTCAATGAGCAGTACAAATGGGTTTGTACGTCTTGTATTTGAAAAAAACAGTCAAGCAGTTGTCGGGGCTCAAATTGTTGGGCCAAATGCTAGTGATTTAATTACAGAATTAACGCTAGCAATTGAAACAGGTGCAACTGTTGAAGATGTTTCATTAACTATTCATCCACATCCAAGTATTAGTGAAGCTGTTATGGATGCTACTGACATTGCACTAGGATTACCAATTAATATTTAGGGAGTGATTTTGAATATGCAATATGTAGCGATGAAGACATTCGATATTCGGCGGAATTTGGCAACTGAACAATACTTGATGAATAGCGATAAATTAAAATTACCAGTTGTGTTATTTTATATTGAGGATCGTTGTGTGATTGTCGGGCGCAATCAAAATACAATTGAAGAGGTTGATCAGAATTATTGTAGAGAAAACGGAGTGACTGTTACCAGAAGACTTTCTGGTGGAGGTGCCATGTATCAAGATCTAGGAAATTTATGTTTTAGTTTTATCGTTGATGCTGAGAACCAAGAGTTTGGTGATTTTAAAAAAATGGTTTCCCCAATAGTTAAGGCTCTACACGAAATGGGTGTGACAGGAGCAGAAGTAACTGGACGTAATGATATTGTTGTCGATGGAAAGAAGTTCTCTGGAAATGCAATGTATACTCGAGGTGGAAAAACATTCTCGCATGGAACACTGATGTTAGATGTTGATACTTCAGAAGTTGCTAAAACATTGACGGTACCTTTGGACAAAATTCAATCTAAAGGAATAAAATCTGTGCGTAGTCGTGTTACGAATTTACGATCTTATCTTTTGCCTGAATATCAAAACATCACAACTGAAGAGTTTCGTGATTTATTAATTACTAAAGTTTTGGGTGTAAATGGTATTGAACAGGCAAAGGGAAATGAATATCTTTTAACGGTAGACGATGAAAAGAAGATTGATGAGATCGAGTCACAATATTATGGCAATTGGGATTGGGTTTATGGTAAATCGCCCAAGTTTACTGTTAAAAGGCGGAAACACTTTACAAGTGGAACAATTGACGCACGTATTCTTGTCGAAAAAGGAAAGATTGAAAATATAAAATTCTATGGTGACTTTTTTGGAACAAATAATGTGAGTGAACTTGAATCAGAACTTACTGGTAGTATTTTTGATAAAACGCAGTTAGAGATAAAGCTTCATAATAGTAACTTAAGTCAATATTTCCAAGGTATTCCTGAACAAGAAATAATTGATTTGTTAGCTGGCTAATATTAGTGGGTGACTATGGTTAATTAGAGAAAGGGACTGTATTTTTGTGGCAGTCCTTTTTATATTTCCTATAAAAAGGTTTGTAAGCTGAACACGGAGAAGAGATGAATAAAATGAAATGGCAAACTGCTTGGGTACATGAATGCAGTGATTTTTCAACTTTGCCTTTTAAAATGGCTGAATTAACAGAAGTAGTTCAAATGACGATGAATGTTAGTGGTAATGCTGTCAGGTTTGAATTATCAAATCTGTATGGTACGGAAGATCTTAGGTTTAACGAGGTTAGTTTTAGCACGGATGAGAAGTTCCACGTGAAACACAGAATATATTTTGATGATAATGGGATTGTTACTATAAAAAAAGGAACAACGATAATTACCGATGCATTGGAGTTTAAGATTATTCCAGGGATGAAAATTTTTTTAAGACTGGTCAGTAATAAATCTCAAAAATATATGGATTTTGCTAATACCTATGATACATCAATGACAAATGCGGTAATTGTTAGAAAAGCCGGGACAAGTCCGTTATTACGCCAGACACTTGGTGCAAGACGGGGTTGGTTTTGTCTAAGCAAAGTAGAGGTATATAGTGACTACCAAGCAAAAGTTATTTCTATAATTGGGGATTCGTTGGTTGAAATGGGATATATTAGTGATAGTCTCATGGCATTGTTATATAAGCAATTTCCTGGTAAAGCAGTTGTTTTGAATTATGGCGTTTCTGGTCAGAGAATGCTTAATGATGCTCCTCAGGATGAGCCATTATTTGCAACATTTGGGATAAAGACGAGGGAAATGTTACCCAAGGTATTGCAGAATAGTCCAGACCTAGTGCTAGTGTGCACAGGACTAAATGATTTAATACTACCTATTTTTAGTCAAGAGGCACAAAATCAACTAGTCAAAGCGCAAGAACTTTTCATGGAATTTGAGTATATCTATGAACAGATAAGAAGTAAAGGGAGTCAGGTTATGTTAGGCACAATAACACCGTTTGAAATCGGGCATACACAGGAGATTCATACTTCAGTAATGGAACAAAATATTATTACTAGAATAAAATTAAACAAGTTTCTCCAGCAAAAATACCAGAATCAATTAGTTAGTAGTGCCTTATTGGTTGAAAATGATGGTTTTCGACTGCTTAAGCAGTATGATTTAGGAGATCACATACATATCAATAAGGTAGCTGGAGAAATTATCGCGCAGAGTATATATAAAAAAGTTGTGACAGCAGTAGGGATTGAATAATATTATTTTGGTGATATATATACAATGGTAGTATACTGTGCATATAAAATTATTACGAGGTTAGATAATGATTGATTTACATGAAATATTAGATAAAATGAATTTAAAACAGAAAATTAATTATGATAAGATACTCCAAAAGATGATTGCAAATTGGCAAAAAGACGATAGTAGACCATCAATTTTACTACATAGTTGCTGTGCACCATGTAGTACCTATACTTTGGAGTACTTAACACAGTATGCCGATGTAACTGTCTATTATGCAAACTCGAACATTCATCCGCGGGCAGAGTACCAACGAAGAGAGTATGTCCAGCAGAAATTCATCAGTGATTTTAATCAAAAAACTGGCAATCATGTTCAGTTTATTGCAGCGCCATATGAGCCACAAGAATATTTTCTGGCAGTCAGAGGACTTGAAAAAGAGCCTGAAGGAGGACAGAGATGTCGAGCATGCTTTAGCTATAGGCTGGATCTAGTTGCTGCGAAGGCTGTAGAATTGAGATTCGATTACTTTGGAAGTGCATTAACGATTAGTCCGCATAAGAACTCACAGGTGGTTAATAGTGTTGGAATAGAGGTCCAAAATTTTTATAGTACTAAATATTTACCCAGTGATTTTAAAAAAAATAATGGGTATCAACGTTCAGTAGAAATGTGCGAAGAATATGATGTGTACCGACAGTGTTATTGCGGGTGTATTTTTGCTGCGAAAGCACAAAAAATTGATCTTTCAAACACGCGAAGGGAAGCTTTGGCATACTTAAAGGATAAGGATACCAAGACAGACTTTGCAGATATTAAATTTGTATATCATGAAGAAAAAAATTAACCTTTAAGGTAGATCATTGGTTTTTAAAAGTAAAAGAGCTGTCCAACTTTAGAATCTGTTAAAAAAATAGCAGATTCTTTTTTTATACCGTTTTTTTCATGAATGTATATTTTTGCTTTGAAATGTATAAATGTGATGATAGAATGCTTTTAAGGTGTATATTTGATGGGAAGTGGGTGGCTCAAATGAAAGTAATGATTTCAGACTTTAAGGAATTAATGCAAAAAGACAATATGGTTGAAATAAAATTATTAAAAAAGAACCATCCAGATTGGATAGTTGTGACGTGTCCCTATGATTCGAAGGAACCATCAGCCTTTTTCAATGAACTTAAGGATGCTGATGCATTAATTACAGCTTTTTTGCCAATTGATAAAAAAATGTTTGATGCAGCGCCAAAACTAAAACTAATATCTATTAGTGCGGTCGGCTACGAAAAAGTTGATGTACAGCTGGCACAGGAAAGAGGAGTCAGAATTTGTGCGATTGGTGAGTATTGTACACAAGATGTTGCTGAATTTACAATCTCATTAATTCTTGCATTAGTAAAGAGACTGAAGCAATATGACAGGCTTGTAAGCAAAGAACATCGTTGGGAATATGATGCTTTTATGGCCCAACCTAGGCTTTCGCGGATGACTTTGGGAATTTTTGGCTATGGACGAATTGGTGCGGCAGTTGCTAAAATGGCGAGTGCATTAGGAATGCGAGTAATCGCATATAGCAGACATATAGTTGACGGAACAATAAAAAATGGGGTGGAATTTGTAACGGAAGCTCAGTTATTGGTGAGCGCAGATATCGTTTCCAATCATATGAGAGCTACATCTGATAATTATCATTTTTTTAATACTAATACTTTTCAAAAAATGGGACAAAAAAAGCCCTATTTCATCAATGTTTCAAGAGGAGAAACCGTTAATGAGACAGAGCTTTTGACAGCACTTGATTGTGGTATGATTCGCGGTGCTGCACTTGACGTATTGGAGAGTGAGACACCTGATTTAGTCAATAATCCCTTATTAGAGAGAAATAATGTAATAATTTCTCCGCATGCAGCCTTTTATTCACAAGATTCAATGGCTTCTTTACAGAGAATATCTTGTGAGAATGTAATATCCTTTTTTGAAGGTCAAAACGAAAAAGTTTTTAATTTTGTTGATTAGTAGTTTTAGCAGTTTTCAAATAAATTCGTATGGTAAACACCATTAAAAGTAGTAGAATCACGGTAAACCAAATGGACAAGCGCGTTCCAAATGTAAATGAGTTAGGTATATCTGCGATTACAATCATTATAGTTGTTGATACCGAAGCAGCGACTTGTCTGAAAGTATTGTTCAGAGCTGAGGCATGGCTAATATCTGTTGGTGTGATATCCTTGAAAGCTTCTGACATTGCCGGTGCAAAGACCAATGAGTTTCCAATCATCCTAATAAGATATGCAGAGGCTATTAGCCAAGCAGAGGTTGTTTCTGTTAATAGAACTAAGGGAATTGTTGCAATTAGCATTAATAAAACACCCATATACAATAAGTGTTTTGGTCCATGGCTATCATAATAGCGACCTGCTAGTGCTGCAAAAAGTGCATTTAAAATTGCACCTGGTAACAGAATGAAACCAGCCTGCATACTATTCAATCCTTGAACATTTTCTACAAAAATTGGGATAATTTGTTCTGTGCCAATGAGCACCATGAAGGCAAGCATTCCAATGATCGTCAGTAGACTAAAAGACCGGACTTTGAGTATCTGTACTCTAAGAACTGGTTGGGTGAGTCGTAATTGACGCTTGTAGAAGATTGTTAACAAGAAAATGCCAACAAGCAGCATGAGCCCGGCAAGTAGATAGCTTTGTTTATACAGAGTGAGACTTGCCAGAGCCAGAGTGGCACCAGTAAGTGAGAGAATTACAGATAAGATATCAATTTTGACGGCTTTTTTTTGCGAATAGTTAGGGAAATAAAAGAGAGCGATTAGCCAAACAAAAATAACGAGCGGTAATACAAGAATAAATAAAAAACGCCAATTCAAAAAATGCAGAATAACACCAGAAATGGTTGGTCCAATTGCTGGACCAGAGGCGATTACTAAACCAGATAACCCTAGGACAGTTCCTCTCTTTTCTGGGGGATAAATTGTTACCATAGTGGTCATCTGAAAAGACATGAGTATTCCTCCAGCACAGGCTTGAAGAATGCGGGCAATTAACAAGATAAGGAAATTAGTAGCTAATGAGCCTAGAATAGTACCAAAAATAAAAATACCAGTTGTTACTAAAAATAATTGCCTATTTGAATACTTGTCATATAAGTTAGAGGATAATGGTGTGACAATTCCTATAATTAGGATATATCCGGTAGTCAGCCACTGGACGTTACTTAAAGAAACACTCATTGTTTTTTGAATAACCGGTAAAGCAGTAATCATCATTGTTTGACTAGCTAATGTGAGAAATGTAATTAAGAGCAGGAGAATTGTGACAACTGTTCTTTTTTCTTTTGTAATATGTGTGTTCATAAATGATTCCCTTCTATAAATAACGAATGATATCTGTGTTGAATTTTGTACTTAATAAAAAAATGTATTGCAGTAACCACCCTAACATTCAATGTTATAGTTTATTTTAGATGATATCAAGGAATATTTCTTCTATATAAAATACCAGTAGATTAAGCAATAATATTCGCCTTTAGATTATATTTGTGGGATGAAGGATGTTTTGAAGCAAATTATATTAAAAAAAGTGTTTAAAAGGCGAATAATACATATGAGTGACGTTGCAGAACACAGTATAAAAGGATATACTTGAAAAAATAAGTTTAATAAAGTGAATGGGGTGCTGGAATGAAAGCAATTCTGACTACGATTGGTAAGGATCAAGTAGGAATTATCGCTGGTGTTAGCCAATTTTTAGCTGAAAAAAAAATTAATATACTTGATGTTTCTCAAACCATTATGGATGGTTATTTTACAATGATGATGATGGTAGAGATAAAAGATGAAAAAGCAGATTTTGCTGTTCTTTCAGAAGAACTTAATGAACTTGGAACAAAGTTGGGTGTCGAAATTAAAATCAGACGTGAAGAAATTTATCATGCAATGCATCAGTTATAGGGGGATATTTAATTAAAGATGGAAACCGAGAAGATTATTGAGACAATCCACATGATTTCTGACGAGAATCTTGATGTCCGCACTATTACAATGGGAATTTCTTTACTTGATTGTATTGATAGCGATAGCACAAGAGCTTGCGAACGTATTTACAACAAAATAATGAAAAAAGCTAAGAATTTGGTCAAGGTCGGTAAGCAAATTGAAGCAGAATATGGCATTCCAATTATCAATAAACGCATTTCTGTAACACCGATTTCAATTATTGCTGCAGCAAGCGCCGATAAAAATTATTTAAAATATGCACAGACATTAGATCGTGCTGCCAAAGAACTTGGTATTAATTTCATAGGTGGTTTCTCTGCACTTGTACAAAAGGGTTATCAAACGGGAGATCTTAAGTTAATTAAATCACTACCTCAAGTTCTGGACGAAACTGATTTGGTTTGTGCTTCAGTTAATGTTGGTTCCACACGCAGCGGTATCAATATGGATGCTGTTGCTGAGATGGGTAAGATCATAAAAAGTGCTGCAGAACGTTCTTTTATGACAAATACAAAAATGGTTGTCTTTTGTAACGCGGTTGAAGATAATCCGTTTATGGCGGGAGCCTTTCATGGTGTTGGTGAACGAGATACTGTGATTAATGTTGGTGTTAGCGGCCCAGGTGTTGTGAAACATGCCCTTGAAAATGTTAGGGGTGAATCAATGGATGTTGTTGCAGAGACTATTAAGCAGACAGCATTCAAAGTTACGCGAATGGGACAACTGGTTGGGACACTTGCGGCTGAACGGTTGGGTGTACCTTTTGGCATTGTTGATTTATCATTAGCGCCAACTCCAGCTGTGGGAGATTCTGTTGCACAAATTCTTGAAGAAATTGGACTTGAGAGTGTTGGAACCCATGGTACCACTGCTGCTCTAGCTTTACTAAATGATGCGGTTAAAAAAGGCGGAATTATGGCTTGCAGCCATGTTGGTGGACTATCTGGAGCATTTATTCCTGTTTCTGAAGACGCCGGAATGATTGCGGCGGTTAATGCAGGAACCTTGAATATTGAGAAGCTTGAAGCAATGACTGCTGTTTGCTCTGTAGGGTTGGATATGATTGCAATTCCGGGAGATACTCCAGCAGATACAATTTCGGCAATGATTGCAGATGAAGCGGCAATCGGTATGATTAATAACAAGACGACTGCTGTTAGAATTTTACCAATTCAAAATAAAAAAGTTGGAGAGATGGTAGAATTTGGTGGTTTGCTTGGATATGCTCCTGTAATGGGGGTCAATAAAGCTTCTTCATCTCAAATGATAGCTAGAGGTGGTTTGATACCAGCTCCTATTCATAGTTTTAAAAATTAAAAATTTTGGCAGAAAAGAATTTGGCAGATAAGGCTGATTTGTTTCAGTAATCTGCCTTTTTTGTGCTCAATAATGATGAAGTATTGAATGATAAGGCTTATAATTAGTGAGTGAATAAAGCTGTTTCGGTCAAAAACAAGCATAAATACTTATCCATATGATTGAAAATGAATTTTTTTGCGTTTTTTTGATTGATTTTTCGGACTACTGATGGTAATATATTTTAGGAGGTAATGTAAGTGCTTGCAGAAGAACGGCAACAAGTCATTTTGAGAATGCTTCGTGAGAATGGAATTGTAAAGTTACATGATGTTTGTAAAGAAGTTGAGTGCTCAGAATCATCAGTTCGTAGGGATTTGCAGGAATTGGAAGAAAAAGGTGTTTTAAGCCGCGTACATGGTGGTGCTAAGATGCGTCAATCCTTGCAAAAGGAATTGGATATGAGTGGTAAGTTCGCTCAGAATACTGAACAAAAAAATCAAATTGCTAAGATGGCAGTGAGTCTGATTCAAGATGAAGATGTTATCTATCTAGATGCAGGCACGTCTACATTGGCTATGATCCAGTTTCTGAAACAAAAAAAACAATTAACAGTCGTTACCAATGGCATAATGCATGCAACTGCACTTGCTGATCAGAATATCAGAACTATTCTAGTGGGTGGAGAGTTGAAAAATACGACAAAGGCAATTGTTGGTGTAGAAACGGTCAAGGAGTTGCAACGTTATCGCTTTAACAAAGTTTTTCTAGGGATGAATGGAGTTCATCTTGAATATGGATATACGACTCCAGATCCTGACGAAGCATCCGTGAAGTTAGCTGCGATAAAACAAGGTGCAGAGTCATTTGTTTTGGTGGATAGCACAAAAATTGACCAATTTTCTTTTGTTAAGGTAGCCGAAGTATCAGAAGCTAAAATAATTACCAATAAGTTATCAAAGCTGGTTTATGATCAGTATAATAATCAAACAGAAATTCAGGAGGTTTCATTATGATTTACACAGTTACTGTTAATCCATCAATTGATTATATTGTGCAGCTTAAGGAATTAACCTTAGGCGAAGTCAATCGTATGGATTATGATGCAAAGCTTCCCGGAGGAAAAGGAATTAATGTTTCACGTATTCTCCGAGAATTAGGACAAGATAATATTGCTCTTGGTTTTCTAGGTGGGTTCACAGGCGATTTTGTCGAAGAATCATTGAAGGCGAAAGACTTGAAGACGAAGTTTACACATATAGCTGCCGATACACGTATAAATGTGAAGATTAAATCACAAGCCGAAACGGAAATTAATGGTAAAGGACCTGAGATTTCCAACGATGAAGTTACTGCATTCAAAAAACAATTCGATAAATTGTCGGAAAACGATGTAGTTATTTTATCTGGTAGTTTGGCTCCAAGCCTATCAAAGGATTTTTACTTTGAATTGATTGAGTTAATTATTAACAAGGGTGCGGACTTTGTAATAGATACAACAGGCGAGAGTTTAATGCGGACATTAAAGGAACACCCACTAGTTGTTAAACCAAATCATCATGAATTAGCCGATTTATTCGGTGTTAAATTAAATGGCATTCCTGACATCGTTAAGTATGGCAAAAAGTTATTGGATTTAGGTGCAAAGCATGTGCTGATTTCAATGGCAGGCGATGGTGGATTACTAATTACTCCTACTGAGGTTTATTACAGCAAGGCACCCAAGGGAACTGTAATCAACTCAGTTGGTGCAGGAGATTCAATGATTGGTGGTTTTGTGGGGACATTTGCAGCTACAAAGAATTCTCTTGAGAGTTTCCGATATGGTTTAGCATGTGGGAGTGCAACTGCTTTTTCAGAAGACTTAGCAGATCGTGCCAAAATTGATGAAATTCTGCCGCAAATAAAAATAGAAGATTATAAAAACTAAAAGGGGAAGTGTACTAATGGATATTCGTGAATTGTTATTAAAAGATGCAATGATTATGAATTTAAAAGCAACGACGAAGCAAGAAGCTATTGATGAGATGGTACATCAATATTATGTTACTGGTGTCATCAATGATGAAGAGCTTTATAAAAAAGATATTGTAGCTCGTGAAGCTCAATCAACAACAGGAATTGGTGATGGAATTGCTATGCCTCATGCTAAGGACAAAGCAGTTCAAAGAGCAACAGTTATGTTTGCTAAGAGTGAAAGTGGTGTTGATTATGCTGCTCTTGACGGTAATCCTGTACATTTATTCTTTATGATTGCTGCTCCAGAGGGCGCTAATAATACTCATTTACAGGCACTTGCAACGCTCTCAGGCCTTTTAATAAATCCAGATTTGGTTGCAAGCTTGAAAAAGGCGCAAACACCTGAACAAGTACAACAATTATTTGCAGATGCACAAACTGCTAAAGAAGCTAAGGAACAAGCAGAGGCAGAAAAGGAAAAAGCTGCTGCTAAAGCACCAGTTTCAACTGATCGTCCATATATTGTGGCTGTTACAGCTTGCCCAACAGGGATTGCACACACGTATATGGCTGAAGAGGCATTGAAGAAACAAGCTGAGGCAATGGGTGTTGATATCAAGGTTGAAACAAATGGCTCAGAAGGCGTAAAGCATCTTTTGACAGCTGATGAAATTTCTCGTGCTACAGGTGTCATTGTTGCAGCTGACAAAAAAGTTGAAATGGCACGTTTCGACGGAAAGCATTTAGTTAATCGTCCCGTTGTTGACGGAATTAAAAAGTCTGAAGAACTTATTAATAAAGCGATTGCTCAAGATGCGCCAATTTTTCATGCAGACGCAGATGCAAATCAAGAAGATGCTGGTGCAACTGGTACAGTCGGAAGCGAAATTTACAAGAATTTAATGAATGGTGTTTCCCATATGTTGCCTTTTGTCGTTGGTGGTGGTATTTTGATGGCATTGTCATTCGTTATTGAACAGTACCTCGGTGGGCCGAAGTCAACTGGTTTCATCTTCTTGAACAATGCAGGAAGTCTTGCTTTTGCATTTATGATACCCGTGTTAGCAGGATATATTGCTGAATCAATTGGCGATCGTCCAGCGTTGATGCCTGGTTTTGTTGGTGGATTCATGGCAACGGTTTACAGTGGTACCTTTGGTGGTGTATATACTGCTAACGTTATGACGAATGCAAAGAGTGCTGGTGGATTCTTGGGCGGTATCGCAGCTGGTTTTATCGCTGGTTACTTGACGATTTTCTTGAAGCATCTGTTCTCTAAATTGCCTAAATCACTTGAAGGTATGAAACCTATGCTTCTTTACCCAATTGTTGGTTTGCTTTTAGTTGCTCTCTTGATGTTCTTTATTGTAAATCCAATTTTTGCAGTTATTAATACATGGTTAACGACATTCTTGAATCATATGGGAACAGGTAATGCTGTATTACTTGGGTTGATTTTAGGTGGCATGATGTCCATTGATATGGGTGGCCCATTCAACAAAGCTGCATATGTCTTTGCTGTTGGCGCATTTACAGCAACTAAAAATGGTGATTTAATGGCTGCCGTCATGGCTGGTGGTATGGTTCCTCCATTTGCCACAGCTATTGCCACAGCATTTTGGCCAAAGAAATTCACTGACGATGAGCGAAAAGCAGGAATTACTAACTGGGTACTTGGATTTTCATTCATAACAGAAGGTGCAATTCCATTTGCTACGGCTGATCCATTGCATGTTATTGGTTCAAGTGTATTAGGAGCTGCAATTGCTGGTGGTTTGACACAGCTTTGGCATGTAAGTGTTCCAGCACCTCATGGTGGTTTATGGGTAACTCCATTGGCTACTAATGCTATTGGTTACATTGCTGCTGTTGTAATTGGCGCAGTTATTGCTGGTGTTGTACTGGGAATTTGGAAAAAAGAAAAAGTGAATAATTAAGTATAAAAAAGAGGCTGAGTCAAAATTTAAATTTTGACTCAGCCTCTTTTTTATTCTGGATAGATGTATTTCATAAGTTAAAATATTTTTGTCTAACTTCAAGCTTATCGTCTTGCTTGTATCAACTTGCTTTTTTTCAATCGAAATTCCTATAGAGTACGAGTTTGTGTCGTTACTGATATAAGGTGTTTAAGCTAAAAATAAACTTCTCCAGGATTGAGTTCCAAAGGTCTTTGGATAACGCTTGTTGAAAATACAATTTGGGTCTTTGTTTCACCAAAACGTTGAATATCGTTGATAAAGTTATCGAGAGATCTAGTGGATTTAAAATAGCATGTGATAATTTGAGAATAGCTACCTGTTACGCAATCACATGAAATAACGTTGCCTACAGATTTTATATATGGATAAAAATCATCTTTATCTTTAGGTGAAAGTCTCAAGCTGACATATGCTTTAATTGGATACCCAAGAACTTTATAGTCTATAGAAGTCTGATAATTTGTGATGATCCCCCGTTCTTCAAGATGAGTTAAACGAGTTGAGACTGCCGGTGCTGAAATAAAACAAATATCAGCCAGCTTTTTCAGAGAAATACGTGCATCTTTCTGTAGTGTTGATACAATTTTTAAATCAATTTCATCCATTGAAAATCCCTCCAAACGATCCTATGTAGCCTAATATAGCATACTATCTTAATTTAAACACGTACTAAAAAGCATAAAAATAGTAAAAACACGTCAAAAAGCGAATAAAAAAAGTAAATAGCAATAAATGTAATGCTTTTAGATAAATACCTAATACAGCAGAATAGTGGAGAATCATTTTTTAAAAAGAATTCCTTTAACTGCTTTCTTCATATCACTCGAAGAGATAATTTTTTTTGCACGACTTCCCTGTTTACTCAGAAGCTGTTCAATAGCTTTAGGGAATGCTAGATTACTCTTCTTTTTAAGTGCTTGTAGTGCTATGAAACCTGATTCAAAGGCTGCAGGGTCATGAAGGCCAATCAAGACGGATTGTGGGAACTTGTAAGGACTGGCTGTTGAAATAACGACTGTGGGTATTGTTGAATCAGAATGTCTTTCTTCATAAATTTTGGCAACGTAAGAAGCGACAGCTGTATGGGGGTCAATAACTGAACCATCAAGTTTATATATCCGAGAAATTTCACTTGCTGTCTGATCTTCATCAGCAAAAGCAGCAAAAAAATCTGATAATGAATTTTTTATTTCCGAGGAAATAGTGTATTTTCCATGCTCATTTAATTGTGCCATTAATTCAGTTGTGGCCTGCACATCTTCATTGTTAATATAGAAAAGAAGTCGTTCGAGATTGCTTGATACCAATATATCCATTGAAGGTGAAGACGTTACATAAAAAGGTCTATTTCTATCGTATACCCCTTCATTGAAAAATTCTGTTAAAACATTATTTTTATTAGATGCGCAGAGAAGTTTGTTAATAGGTAATCCCATTTTTTTTGCATAGTAACCAGCCAAAATGTCACCAAAGTTCCCAGTTGGCACGCTAAAGTTAATAGCAGAACCCAAGGTGATTTTTTGTTGTTTAACCATTTGTGCATAAGCATAAAAGTAATAAACGACTTGGGGAAATAGACGACCAATATTGATTGAGTTGGCAGAAGAAAATTGATAATTGTTATCTGCTAATTCACGTGAAAGCTCTTCATTGTTAAGCAATTTTTTAACATTTGTCTGCGCAACATCAAAGTTGCCGTCAACAGCAAAGATAAAAGTGTTCTTTCCTTTTTGAGTTAACATCTGCTGTTCTTGAATAAAGCTGACACCATCTTTAGGGTAAAAAACGATGATTTTTGTACCATCAACATCCGCGAAGCCTTCCATTGCTGCTTTACCAGTATCACCTGAAGTTGCGGTTAAAATTACAATCTTGTTTTGTAAGTGATTTTTTTGGGCTGCCGTTGTCATTAAGTGAGGTAGAAGCTGCAATGCAATGTCTTTGAAAGCAATTGTTGGTCCATGGAATAATTCGAGATATCCAGTTTCACCATGAAATGATAATGGTGCAATAAGATTTGTGTCAAAAGTATCTCCATATGCATGCTCTATACATTTTCGTAATTCATTTTCGGAAAAGTCAGTGTAAAACAATTTAAGAATACGAAATGCTAGTTCTTTATACGAAAAACCAGGAAGTTCAGATAAGTCAAAGTCGATTTTGGGGATACTTGTTGGTACATATAAGCCACCATCTGCGCTTAGTCCTTTTAGTATTGCTTCAGATGCAGAAATAGTATTTGCTTTTAAATCCCTTGTGCTACGATATTGTAAGGACATGGACTGTTCGCTCCTTTTTAGTTGTTAGAAGTTTCTCATTTATATATGAAGAATACCATAAATAGATAACTGATAACAGTATATAGATAAAGCAATTCAAAAAGTAAATGGGATAAAACCTTGTAAAGAAAACTTAATTTTGATTATTTATGCTAAATATTAGATTTTTATGATAGAATAGTTGCAATAAACAAAGTGGAGGATACGATATGCAAGTTGTTAATATTGGTGTTTTAGGATTAGGGACAGTCGGAAGCGGTGTTGTCAGATTGTTAAGGGATCATGAGCACAAAATATCTAGTATCACTGGTAGGAAACTTGTAGTTAAAACGGTGGTTGTGCATAACCTTGAGAAAAAACGAGATGTTGATTTAACTGGGATCAAGGTTACTAATGATGTCAAAGAGCTGATTAATGATAGTGAAATTAATATTGTCGTTGAAGTTATGGGAACAGTTACGACAGCAAAAAAATACATTGAATTGTTATTAAAGGCCGGGAAACACATTATTACAGCTAATAAAGATTTGATTGCAACGTATGGGTCAGAATTGACAGAACTTGCTGACAAAAATAAATGTGATTTATTTTATGAAGCGAGTGTTGCAGGTGGGATTCCAATCTTAAGAACGATTGTTAATTCCTTTGCTGCCGACCGAATTATAGAGGTAAAAGGGATTGTAAATGGTACTACAAATTATATTTTAACAAAAATGAGTCAAAATAATATGTCATTTGCAGATGCTTTGAAATCAGCACAAGAACTTGGATTCGCAGAACCAGACCCGACGAACGATATTGAAGGGATAGATGCCGCGTATAAGATGATTATTTTGACGCAATTTGCTTTTGGAATCAATATTGCTTTAGACGATATTGAGGTCAAGGGTATAAATGGAATTGACTTGGAAGATATCAAGCAAGCGAAAAGCTTGGGGTATAACATTAAGTTGCTTGGGATTGCTAAGTTGATTAATGATCGTATTAGTGTTGCTGTGGGGCCAGTTCTGGTTCCTGAGACACAGCCATTATCAGCTGTACAGAATGAAAATAATGCAGTTTTAGTTACAGGGGCAGCTGTAGGAGAAACAATGTTCTATGGACCTGGTGCGGGAGAATTACCAACAGCTAATAGTGTATTAAGTGACATAATTGCTGTGACAAAAGATATCGTTTTGGAGACGACAGGAAATCGTTTCAATGATTTCTCGCGCGAAGGTAAACAAGCTTTGCCTGATGAAGTTAAGTATCCGTATTATATCTCATTAAAAGTCAAGGATCGTTTAGGACAAATGCTAAAGATTACTGAGGTTATGACTGAACTTAATGCAAGTTTTCATTTAATTATTCAAAGTGAATATGATGAGGTTAATGCGCGTGTAGTTATGACAACGCATCAAATGTCAGAGCAGCAGATTAAAGAGATTATTGAGGGTATTGATAATTTAGAAGAAATAGAAGTTATTGCTTCGTACAGAATTCTAGCAGAATAATTTTAAGCAAAGGTTGGAAAGATAAATGCAATTTGAATTTAGAGTGCCAGCAACAAGTGCAAATCTTGGACCAGGATTTGATTCCATTGGGGTGGCAGTCAACCTTTATCTCACAGTCAAAGTTTTAGGAGAAAGCTCAACTTGGATTGTAGAGCATGATATGGGGAAAGTCTACCATGATGAACGCAATCTGATTATTAGTACTGCATTAAAGGTTGCTCCTACAATCAGACCGCATAGAGTGGCTGTAAGCTCGGATATACCATTAGCACGTGGTCTTGGAAGTAGTTCTTCTGCAATAGTAGCCGGGATTGAAATTGCTGACAAAATTGGTAATTTAAAGCTAACAAAGCAACAAAAATTAGAGATTGCAACCAAACTTGAGGGCCATCCTGACAACGTTGCTCCAGCTATTTTTGGAAATCTAGTTGTGTCATCATATAATGGAAATAATGTGACAAGTGTGGTTGCCAACTTGCCTGAACTAAGATTTGTTGCGTATGTGCCAAATGCAACTTTATTGACAAAGGAAAGCCGAGGGGTACTTCCCAACTCTCTTCCTTTTAAGGTGGCAATTGAAGGAAGCGGCGTGGGAAATACATTAGTTGCAGCATTGATGAACGGGGAGTTAGATAAGGCTGGGAAAATGATTGAAGCTGATAGGTTTCATGAACATTACCGTGAGAAGCTGGTTCCATATTTAAAGGAAATCAGAGAGTTAGCTCATCCACTGGGAGTATATGGTACATATTTGAGTGGAGCGGGACCAACAGTCATGATGCTTGTTCATGAAAAGATAGCTGCAATGGTAGCAAAGGAATTATCAAAGAAGTTTACAGCTGGAAAATTTCTTGTTATGGAAGTGGATAATGTAGGCTGTAAAATAGAGTGACTAAAATAGATATGAGTGATCCTAGAATTGACTTGCTGTTTTGTAAGCCAATGATTCTGGGATTTTTTTATAGTCTTAGTGAAATAGTACATTTATGCTTTTTAAAGTTAATTTTTATAAAATTGCGTATATTCTGTGGTAGTATTATACTGTGTATTGTGTATATTTTACCTTACTATGGTAAAATAAAATTTGCATTTTGTATTATATAGAGGAGAAATTAATGACTCGCGAAATAGGGTATAAGGGTCAAAATAAGACTTATTTATTTTTCAAACGTATCATGGACATTCTCATTTCGATTGTGGCTTTGATTGCGATGATTCCAATATTTATGATGATGGTAATCATATATAGCTTTGGAAAGAATAAGGGCCCATTGTTTTATAAACAGGAACGTGTAGGAAAAAATAAAAAGAAGTTTTACATTTATAAGTTCAGGTCAATGGTTGTAGGCGCAGCAGAAGTATTGGAGAACGATACAGAATTATATAGATTGTATGTTGCCAATAGCTATAAATTACCACCAGACAAAGATCCGCGAATAACAAGACTAGGTCATTTCTTGAGGAAAACGTCGATTGATGAGCTACCGCAATTCATTAATATATTCAAAGGTGATATGAGCCTAATTGGACCGCGACCGATCATTGAAGAAGAATTAAAAGAATACGGTGATAGGGTGGATAAATTTTTATCTGTTACTCCAGGAGCGATGGGTTACTGGCAAGCCTCTGGAAGAAGTAATATTGAATACCCTGAAAGATGTGAGTATGAGCTTTACTATGTAGATCATGCTTGTCTTTTATTTGACTTGAAAATTTTGTTAAAAAATATTGTTGCGATTTTTAAGGCGGATGGTGCGTTTTAAGTGGAGAGAAAGTAGGACTTAATGAAAACTGAGATTTATGTGGTTAGTCACAAAAATGTGAAAATGCCAGATGAGAATGTGTATGTGCCTGTACAGGTAGGCAAAAATCCTGAAAATTTTAAGGGTTTTGAAAGAGACAATACAGGTGTGAATATTTCCGCAAAAAATCCTAACTATTGTGAGTTAACTGTTCAATATTGGGCATGGAAAAATAGAGTTGCTGATGTGAAAGGCTTAGTGCATTATCGTAGATACTTTTCTGATGGAAGAAAGGCATTCTTCAAGACACCCGCAGAAAAGTTTAACGAGATTCTTAAAAGTGATAAAATTGCGAGTCTACTGCAAGAAAATGATGCCATTTTACCGCACAAAAGAAACTATTATATTGAAACATCCTGGTCTCATTATGCGCATGCACATCATATAGAAGGACTTGAGCTTGCCAAAGATGTTATAGGTGAACGATATCCTGATTATATTCCTTCTTTCGAAGCAGTAGTTGATAGAAGAGCTGTTCATATGTTTAATATGGTAATTGCAAAGAGTGAAGTATTTGATAATTATACAGAATGGCTTTTTGAGATACTGCCAGAAGTAGAAAAAAGAGTTAATATATCAGAGTATTCTGATTATGAAAAAAGAATTTTTGGGTTTATCAGTGAGATTTTACTAGATGTTTGGTTTGAGAAGAATCAAATAAAATATACTGAGCTACCTGTTCTTTTTATTGGAAAACAAAATTGGTTCCGAAAAGTTAGTTTGTTTTTCTTGAGAAAAATGGGATTGAGTAAAAAGTCTGTGTAATTTATTAGGCTAACTGTATTTTTTAGTAATTTATAAAGTAACATTGGAGGGAAAAAATGACTAAGTATTTAATAGTTGGAGCAGGATTATTTGGAGCAACATTTGCGTATGAAGCTGCAAAAAAAGGGCATGAAGTTAAGGTAATTGAAAGACGTAACCATATTGCGGGTAATATTTTTACCAAAGAAGTGGATGGTATTCAAGTTCATCAATATGGGGCACATATTTTTCATACATCAAACAAAAAGATCTGGGATTATGTAAATCAATTTGCGGACTTCAATCGTTATACAAATAGTCCAGTAGCAAACTACCATGGTGAAATTTATAACTTACCATTTAATATGAATACATTCAATAAACTCTGGGGTGTTGTAACACCAGAAGATGCGCAAGCAAAGATTAATGAACAAAAATCAATTTTAAACGGTAAACGTCCTGAAAATTTAGAAGAGCAAGCAATTTCTTTAGTAGGTACGGATATTTATGAAAAATTGATTAAGGGCTATACGGAAAAGCAATGGGGACACTCAACAAAAGATTTGCCAGCATTTATTATTCGTAGATTACCAGTTAGGCTGACATATGATAACAATTATTTTAATGATGACTACCAAGGAATTCCTATTGGAGGCTACACACAGATAGTTGAAAAGATGCTTGCTAGTGATTTGATTACTGTTGAGACAGGGATTGATTTCTTTGATAAGAAAGATGAATACTTGAAAGAATTTGATAGGGTTATATTCACAGGCATGATTGATGAATACTTCAACTATTCATTAGGAGAGCTAGAATACCGTAGTCTGAAGTTTGAGACAGAGGAATTGGATGTTGATAATTACCAGGGAAATGCAGTTGTGAATTATACTGATGCTGAAACACCTTTCACAAGAATTATTGAACATAAACATTTTGAGTTTGGCAAAGGTGATAAAAATAAGACTGTCGTTACACGTGAATATCCGAGAAGTTGGAAGCGTGGAGATGAACCCTATTATCCGGTTAATAATACGGAGAATAATACATTGTATAAGCAGTACAAAGAACTAGCAGATCAAAAAGCTAAGAATGTTTTGTTTGGTGGTCGGTTAGGGCAGTATCGTTACTATGATATGGACCAAGTTATAAGTGCGGCATTAAACGTTGTAAAAATGGAAGTAGGAAACTAAACTTAGTTTTTTATTGCTTGAGCTTTGGACTTTGAATAATAAAAAACTTCAATAATGGGGTTAGCTTGAAAATGATAAATAATATAGAAAAAGAACCTGTGATAGCTCCGTTGAACAATAAAGTATTAAATTTACCAGAATTGATTTATTTATCAATGTTTGCAGTATATATCATAGCAAGTACAATTAGTGGAACGATGTTCATTTGGGCTACTTCTGTTAGTGAGTACACCTATTTAATAAGTGAGTTAACAATATTAGGAGTTCTCATAAAAATTCTATTATTTGACAAGTGGGATTTAAAGGGTATATGTGTGATTCTGCTATCGGGTTTGGTATTATGGCAGATTTGTACAACTTCTGGTGAATATTTATTTTTTTATTACTATGTGTTTATTGTTGGAGCAAAGGATGTAGATTTTAAAAAAATAATAAAGGTTTTTTTATGTACGGTTATCATGGTACTTATTGTAACAATAATTGCTGCATTATCTGGCTTTATTGTTAATGTAACAATTGGTAGGTCTCTTGAAGCAACTGTCCGATATTCTTTGGGAACTGTTTATCCAACTGATTTAGCTGCAAGATGTTTTTATATACTGCTTTCCTATGCTGCTTTGAGAAAATTTAAGTTTAGTATTCCTGAGTATATAGCTACAGTTGCTTTCTCAGTCATGATTTATGCTCTCACGGATACACGGTTAGACTTTTTACTGATGCTGATGGTTATCTTAGTTGCTGTATTCAAAGACTTTATTTTTAATATTATTAAGAGAGTAAAGGTAACAGTTGCGGCAGCTACTGTTTTTGTAGTAATTTTTCTCAATATAGTATTAGCTTATCTCTATGAGCCTTCAATTCGCATTTTTCAATTAGCGAATAAGCTTTTGTCTGGCAGATTAACATATGGGCATGAAGCTTTTAAAAATTATAATGTGACATTTTTAGGGCAACTTGTTTATCAAAATGGTAATGGTGGAGTACATAATCAACCTTTTGATTACTTTTATATAGATGTTTCATTTATTCGAGTACTGATGATGGAAGGAATACTGGCATTCTTTGTTTTGTTGGCTGTAATCTATTTCTCATATCGTAAATTTTATAATGAAAACAATTTTATTTTAATTGTGTGGTTGGTGCTTGCAATACTTAGCTCATTAATTGATCAACATTTGTATGAGTTATCTTTTAATATTGTATTTTTAGGATTATTTGCAGATTTAAGTTATTGGCGAAAAGAAAATACACAGTGAAGTTTGTAAAAAAAGTATGATATTCATTGCTGAACTGCTTAATTATTTGAGACATGTTGTCCGCTTATGGCCTGACTATTAAGGATATCGGGTATCTATATCTTATCGATGCACAATTGATTTTTGCCGTAGTAGTGAGGCAGCAGACAATAAAATATATAGGGGTAAAGGAAAGTAAAAAATGAAGCGAATTCCAAAAGTTAGTGTTTTGAGCTAACTTTTGGAATTCGCTTTTTATAAACGGTTGATGTAGCTATTCATGATTATTATTACAAATCAACTTTATAATTATTCAGGTAGTTTTATTATTCTTTTTTGATAAAGATTAGGTACCAGTCACCTAGATACTGTCGATGGCGTGGATAACAGTCCCAATAGAAGCTTAGTATAATTCCAGTTAAAACATTTTGATAATTATAGAAGTTATACCTAGTATCCAACCACTTATCATTTCGCTTAAGGACAGAACTTTGATGTGTTATATCAGTAATAACGTCGTCTCTAATGAATTTTTTCAGAGTATTCTGAAAACTTTGGGCAGTTTTGATCCATTTTTTCTTTTCACCAATAGTTTTAAGGTCATGACTCTCTTGAGCAAACGCACTTGCAGTATGCTTACGCCAATTAATTAAGGTATCAGTATAAGTATATAAGCTATTAGTAAAAAGAGCTAAGCGCCACAATAATGCATCATGAGGGTATTCAGGTTTCCAATACTTTTTACTTAATTCAGCCAAATTTCTTCTTATGCAATGTGTGCATCCTGGGCTTTTTACTAAGAGATAATTATTGGTAAGAAGAATCTTTTTAAGCTTTTTTTCATTTTTCCAAGGGCCTATGGCAGTATGCCCGTTATCGTAAAACTCTTTATAGTTAGATGTCAGCAGACTTATCTCAGAATGATCCTCCATTATGCGTTTCATAATACTCAGTTTGTCTTGCCGCCAAATATCATCTTGATCACAAGTGAAAATAAGATCACCGGAACTTTTCCAAATACTGTCCATAAAGTTTTTACGCCAACCTAAATTTTTTTCGTTAACGTAAATATTCCAACTAGTTAATTGATATCTTGCAATGTAGTTGTTAACTAGTTCAACAGTTTTATCCGTTGAGCAATCATCTACAATAATCACTTCATCAGCCAAAACTGTTTGATTTTTTAACGAATCCAATTGATCCAATATGAATTTTTCACCATTATAGGTTGATATTACAATTGAAATTTTCATTTTTTAACTTTCTTTATTTAATATTTTAGTTGTTTTTAAAACTTCATAGAACTTCCATGCATGTTTGTAAATAGGTATTCCAAAACATAGAAAAAGATAAGCAATTCTGTCTCTCTTAGGGGTTTTAGGATCATTTAAAACTTCTTGTTTGTGAAGCTTTAAAAATTTTAGAATCTCTTTAATTTGACCTGGGACACGAGATTCAGAGTCCGATAAGATCTGATTTAATGTACTAAAACGTGAATAAACTTGGCGACGAAGAGTGGCGTTTGCCAATTCTGGATATTTTGAACTTATGTAATTTGCCATTTTGTCAGTCATCGGAATTAATTCTAGTTTCTTGCTATTGAAACCGGACGTAACTATTGATCCTTCACGAATAACATAGAAGTATTTAGCGTAAAATCCACAGCATACAGTATCGCATAAATCAAATAGTTGGTAAGTTGTCGCAATATCTTCAAAAAGCATTCCTTCAGGAAATTTAACAGTGTCATATAATTCGCGAGCCCCCAACTTTGCGTAGGCACACGTATCAACTAAATCTTGGTAGCACATTTTTTCAATACATTCTTTACCTGTAAGTACAGCTTCTTGATCATTTCCATTATTTCTTTGAGTGTTTGTCTTTATAAAAACATTCATTAATGAACAAATTGCTAATTTTGACTGAAAATTATTTTTTCGAAGAAGATCTAGTAAATAAGAAACATAGTCCTTTGAAACATAATCGTCTGAATCAATAAAAGTTATATATGATCCCTTTGAATTTGAAATACCATTATTTCTTGCATTTGATAGCCCACCATTTTTTTGATGAATTACTCTTATTCTAGAATCTTTTGACTCATATTCAGTTAAGATTTCTGCTGAATCGTCAGTTGATCCGTCATTAATAAAAACTATCTCGATATTTTGGTAAGTTTGATTAATAATGGAATCAATACAATGTCGGAGGTATGGTGCAACATTGTATACTGGAACAATAACGCTTATTAAAGGTGAAGTTGGCATAATAATCTCCATAATATATTTTATAATAGGAAAAAACAGGTTGTTCAAAAATAGTCTCTGTTTTTTAAAACAAACTATAAAAATTAGTTTGCTATCCCTGATCGTCTTAGGCTATTATATCTATTTGACCTCTTTTTTTCAATATGAAGACAGTTTGATGCAGAATTCAAGAGTACATTAAAAATACTGCCCCCAAAAAAGTATATAGTTGAAAGCTAGAGTAAAGCACAAAATTTAATCCAAAAAATGACACTCTTATCAATGGTGATAGGAATGGCAGCCCCAGTAAAAAAACTCCGTATGCTTAAACATACGGAGAAAAGGTTGTGTGATTTAAAAGAATCACTTCACTTACTATATAGGGGGAGTAAATGAAAAGTTGTTTTTATATCAGGTTACAAGTGCAATGTTATGCTTGAAATGTGAAGAAAGTGTGAAGAAAGGCTTTAAAAAGATTTAAGGGATGGCAATTTGTAACAGAGATAATTTTTGGCATGTATATTTTGTTAGCAGGGGTGAATATTTTATGGTAAGAGAAGACGAGAAGAAATTTGATATAACTTGGCCTGTGCATAAGCTAAGCTGCGAACAAAAAGAAATTGAAAGGGAAGCTTTGGACTTTGCAAAGAGTAAGCTTGATAAAGGGCAGAAGGCTATATTTGTGATTGAAGGCCAAGCGGGAACGGGTAAAAGTGTATTAGTTACAGCTTTGTTTAATGAAATTCAAGCGGCTTGTAAGGATAAAGATTCAATTTTTGGTGGAACCAAGAACTATGTACTGGTTAACCATCCTGAAATGTTGAAGTTCTATAAAAGGATAGCCGGAGAATCTTCGATTTTATTAAAAAAGAATTTTGAGCGCCCAACATCTTTTATCAATAAGATTCAAAAGAGTGCTGAAAAGGCTGACGTTGTGATTGTTGATGAGGCACATTTGTTATTAACTAAAAAAGATGCATATAATCATTTTTACCAGGAGAACCAACTGCAAGAAATTCTAAAGAATGCAAAGATAGTTATATTGATATTCGATAATAAACAAGTATTGAAAGCTAAAAGCTATTGGTCAAAGCAAAAGTTAGCTGCAATTTTAGGTGAAGACAATGTCAAAATCAGACACTTGCAAAAACAGTTCAGAATAGAAGCAAATTCTGATGTGCAGGATTGGATCAATGGTTTTTGCAATAAAAAAATCTGTTGTTTGCCAGAAAAGCAAAAATTTGATTTTCGTATAATGAATGATAGCAAGCAAATGTATGAATTGATAAAAGAGCACGAGGTAACCGCAGGACTTAGCAGATTGTTAGCGACATATGATTTTCCCTATCGCTTAGATGGAAATGATTATTTTGTAAAAGCAGGAACTCTAAGCTTACGTTGGGATAGGAGCAAACCACAAGAATCTTTGGCATGGGCTGAAAGAACAGATACGATTGATGAAGTTGGTTCGGTTTATACGATTCAGGGATTTGATTTGAATTATGCAGGTGTAATACTTGGGCCTAGCTTGGGTTACGATGAACAATTAAGCAAGTTAGTTGTTCGCTCAGAGCTTTATGAAGATCAAGCTGCTTTTAACGGGTTAAAACACCTGAATACAAATATTAAGGCAGTTAAAGAACGCCTAATATTGAATGCTTTAAATGTTTTATTAACGCGTGCAAGAAAGGGTCTCTATATCTATGCTGTAGATAAGAATCTACAAAAAAAACTATTACAAGGTTAGAGAATATGGTATTATACCTAGGCAATTTTAATTTTATTTAACGAGGAAGTGTAGTATCAATGCAGACAGATGTGTCTCAAAAGAACCACTACATACCATGGCAAGTTCTAGCTTTAATGAGTTTTGTTACCGTTATCGGATTTGACGACTTAATATATAATTTCAAAAATCAAGGAATGGGTGTAATAACTTCCTGGATTTTGATGTTAGTTTTATATGTTATCCCATATTCATTGATGGTAGGACAACTAGGTTCAATCTTTAACGAGGAAGGCGGTGGACTTAGTTCTTGGATTAGGGGGACAAATGGTGAATTTTTGGGATATTTTACAGCATGGACATATTGGGCAGCTTCAATTCCATATGTTGTTGATACGGCAAATTCAGTAGTCGTTGGTCTAGGTTGGGCAGTTACTGGGGACGGAAAATTTCAAGATTCGATGTCCAATGAGCAGTTTGCTTTGTGGACTTTAATAATTTTTGTAGTATTTATTTTAGTACAGTCTAAATTCAAAAAATCCCTTGAATTACTGAGCTCCATAGGCGGGATTGCAATGTTTGGTATGACAGTATTATTTGTGATAATGGCGGTTGCATCGTTGGGGATGGGAGGCCATATTGAAACACAACCCATGAATTTAGGAGCAATTATTCCGAAATTTGATTTAAAATATCTAACAACGATTGGATTATTAATCTATGCTGTCAATGGTTGCGAATTAATTGCACCATTTGTAACGAAAATGAAGAAACCGGCCAGTGAGTTTCCAAAATCAATGCTTTTATTAGTAGGAATGACAGCATTTTTAACAATTTTTGGCTCGTTTTCATTAGGGATATTTTTTAATGCACATCATTTACCAAAGGATTTGAAGATGAATGGATCCTATTATGCTTTTCAAGCACTCGGTGAACAGTACCATGTGGGCAACTTATTTATGTATCTCTTTGCATGGACTGAGGTCATCTACTTGGCAGCACTTCTTGCTGTGCTTTTAGATGCTATGACAAGAATGCTAATTTCGGATACAGGAACTCGGTTTATGCCTAAAGTATTACGAAAGACAAACAAGAATGGGCTTCCGATAAATGGATATATCTTGACTTGTATATTATCGGGTCTTATTTTGCTGTTGGGAATATTTTTGCCCGATATGAATGATATTTTTAACTGGTTACTGAATTTAAATGGTATTATTTCGCCAGGCGTAACTTGTTGGATTTTTTATGCCTTTATGCGGGTGCGGAGAAATAGTGCACAGTACCCATCAACCTATGTATTTATCAAAAATGATAAACTTGCATGGTTGATTGGATTTTGGGCTCTAGCAGTCACTGTGATTGCAACGGTATTTGGAATATTTCCACAAGATGTTGCGTTCATGGGAGATACATGGTGGTATGAATTGATGATAAATATTATTGCAATAGTTGTACTGATAGGATTGGGTGCAATCTTACCGATATTAACAAAATACGAAAAAAGGAGATAGTTATTTACTAATACATTAATGACTGTTATTAGTGCTATCCTAATAGGTTATTTGTAGAACAATTTTTTAGAAAGTAGTCCTATAATAATTATGTTTATTGGAAAAGAGATAAGGATATGAAGAAAAAGGAAAGTCTGGTCTTAGGCTCATTAATTACATTGGGAATAGTTTATGGTGATATTGGAACTTCACCGTTATATGTTATGAATGCTTTAATTGGGGATGCAGGAGATCGCAATAATTTGTCACCCGAATACATTATTGGTAGTCTGTCATTAATTTTTTGGACACTAATGATAGTTACAACCATCAAATATGTTTTGATAGCACTAAGAGCCTCTAATAAAGGTGAAGGTGGGATTTTCGCATTATATGCTTTAGTGAAAAAGCAGACGAAATGGTTGATTATCCCTGCAATAGTTGGGGGAGCTGCAATCTTGGCTGATGGGACATTAACTCCTGCTGTGACCGTAACTAGTGCGGTAGAAGGATTAAAAGGAATAAAAATTGGGAAAGATATTTTGATTGGTAATCAGGATCAGGTTATCTTTGTAACAATTGTTATTTTATTATTTTTGTTTTTGATTCAGCGGTTTGGAACCAATTTCATAGGAAAAGCCTTTGGACCGATAATGGTTATTTGGTTTTCTTTTTTAGCAGTATTTGGAATACTAAATATGACGAGTGAATGGGTAGTATTAAGGGCGCTTTCCCCATTTTATGGTTTTACCTTTTTATTTTCCAAAGCCAATCCGGTTGGAATATTTATTCTTGGCAGTATCTTCCTCGCAACTACTGGTGCAGAGGCTTTGTATTCGGACATGGGACATGTGGGGAGAAAAAATATATACATTACATGGCCATTTGTTTTTATTGCTCTAATCTTGAATTATTTTGGACAGGGTGCGTGGTTAATTCAGCATAGTAGATTAGGTAATTTACCAGCTAAGTCAATTAATCCTTTTTTTGATATGCTACCCGCCAATCTCAGGGTGGGAGTGGTTATTCTTGCAACTTTTGCTGCAATTATTGCTTCCCAAGCATTAATTACAGGATCATTCACCTTAGTTGAGGAGGCTATTGGACTCAAAATTTTGCCGCGACTTCGTGTGATTCACCCTAGTTTATCTAGGGGCCAAATTTATATTTTTCCTGTCAATTGGATGCTAGCGGGGTGTACAACCATCATCGTTCTCTATTTTAGGAGTTCGGAACATATGGAAGCTGCATATGGATTGGCAATTACTGTTACTATGCTAATGACAACTATTTTATTGTACCAATTTATTAAATCGAGGATGTCACATATTTTTGCCATTTTGATTACTTGTATATTTTTAACAATTGAGACTATTTTCTTTATTGCTAGTATTGTCAAATTCATGCATGGTGGTTTTGTATCGGTCATCATAACATTGATTATTTTGCTAATAATGATTGTTTGGTTTTATGGTAATCGTGTTCAAAATAATCTTATGGATGAATCGGAGACTGTTTCTTTATTAGATTACCGCGCACAGCTCATTGAGTTATCAAATGATGACAGTATTCCGTTCTTCATGAGTAACCTAGTGATGCTTGCTAAAGTTGCAAAGAATTATTCAATCAAGCGTGAGATACTGTATTCGATATTGGATAAGCAACCAAAAAGAGCAAAAGTATATTGGTTTGTGACTGTAAATACCACGAACGAGCCATACACGAGTTATTATACCGTTGATATGATGGGAACGAGAAATATTGTGAATTTACAGCTATTTTTAGGTTTCAAGGCAAACCATAGCGTCAATCTTTATTTGAGACAGGTAGTTCAGGAATTAATGGATGATGATATTATAGATGAACAGCCGCAAAAATATACAACATTAAATAAAAGAATTGTTGGCGACTTTTGTTTCGTGTTGATTCAAGAACTGTTGTCGCCCAATTCACAAATTGGGGCTTGGCGCAGATTCTTAATAACAGGCCGAATTTTTTTGCAGAATCATAGTACGACACCACTTCAATGGTTTGGTCTAGAATTTAGCGATGTCAGAATTGAAAAAGTTCCGTTATTTTTAAAGAGGAGAAGGATTCCTGTTCTTAGACAAGATGTAGTTTTTAATCCAAAGAAAAATAAATAATTGACTTTTAATTTATAAGGTGTTTTAATGTAAAATAAATAAAACAAAGGAAGGATCTATTAAATGTGTATTCATACGAAGCGCTTAAATTCATATTATTATGGCTTTGCCTACTTTAAGTAGCGTTCGTGTTTCGCGGCACGGACGGGACGTCCGTGTCTGGGTGCGCAAGGTCATTTTTTGCCGGCTAGACTTGTAGTAGTCTAATTGGTAATATGACTGATTCCTTGTTGAATAATCGGTTAAAACCAGTTAGATGAAAAATCTAGCTGGTTTTTTATTTTATTATAAAGGAGGAATAATATGGAAACGAGCAAACGAAAAAGACTAACATTGGGGTTATATCTGAACTATTTTGTTCATGGAATTGGGTTGATAATTTTGGCTCAAAATATGCTGGAGCTTGGGAAATTATGGGGTCAGCCCTTAGCAGTTGTTTCATATGTTATTTCTGGTGTTGGAATCGGTCGGCTAGCTGCGTATTTATTATTGGGTAGTCTAGCAGACCGGTACGGAAGAAAGAGTTTTATTTACATTGGAATTGGTAGTTATTTTATTTTCTTTATCGGAATGTTGTTAGTTAAAGATTTTGTTGCCGCATATTTGCTGGCGATTCTAGCAGGTATTGCAAATTCAGCACTTGATTCAGGGACATACCCTGTTTTTCTTGAAATGGGAACCAACAATGGGGCTTCAAATATTTTGATTAAGGCTTTTATGTCAGCAGGCGAATTTATTTTACCGTTAGTTGTTTCTTTCTTGGAGGTTAACAAGCTGTGGTTTGGCTGGTCATTTGTACTTGCAGTTATTATTTTAGTTTTAAATGCGATAATCCTATTCCCAGTAAAATTTCCAGAAAAAAATCTTAATCAGGAAGTTCAACAGCAATTATTTGCTCATCTTCCAGCTTGGCGCAGAAAAGGATTAGCAGTTTTGCTTTCCCTTTACGGATATAGTTCGATGGCTTTGATGATAGTATACACACAATGGATTAGTTTATATGCAGAAAAACAGCTGCATTTTAGTAATTTGCAGGCACATTTACTGCTCTCATTGTATAGTATAGGTTCAATAATCGGTGTCATTATTGTCTTCTTGCTATTGCGCAAACATCTTGCTGAAACTGTACTCTTAATTTCATTGAATTGCTTGAGCTTAATAAGTCTGTTAGTGGTTAATTTTACTAATAATAGCTTATTAGTTAGTATTGCTTCACTAGTATTCGGAATGAGTGCTGCAGGCGGTATTATGCAGACAGGGTTAAATCTATTTCTAAAACTATTTTCAAAACATAAAGGCTTAATTACTGGAATTTTCTTTACTTTTGGCAGTTTAGCATCCTTTTCAATTCCATTAATTACTGGATGGTTGTCAAAGAATACCATCAGAGCAGTCTTGGAATTTGACTTGCTGATGGCTCTGATTGGACTTTTACTTTCTGTGGGGGTGCGAATAGTTCTAGGGTCTGAAATGAATCTTGAGCAAACTAGGAAGAAAATTACGTTAATTGATTACTGGGTAGTCCGCTTGCTTGAGTATCGTTTTAAACAAGTTAAGTTGGTTGGTAGAATAAAAGTTTTAAAGCAACAAGTAGTTCTAGATGAAAAACGTGAAGAAGCAGTGCTTAGCAAAATTTCAGCGCAGAGTTCTAATGAGAGGTTAACGCCATACTTGCAAGATGTTTATCGGCATATTATGAAAAATTCACGAACATATGAGGCAGAAAATCTAAAAAAAGATGATCTAATAAATTAGAGGAGGATTTTTAAATGAACTATCTAACAGCTGGTGAATCGCACGGCCCGCAATTAACAGGAATATTAGAGGGGTTTCCAGCGGGAGTGGAGATTGATATAGAGCAAATTAATCAGCAATTATCAGCTAGACAAGGTGGCTATGGGAGAGGAAATCGCCAAAAAATTGAGCACGATGCTGTTCAAATTGTGGGCGGTGTGCGCCATCAAAAAACATTAGGGTCACCGATTGCGTTAATGATTAATAATATTGACCACGCTCATTGGTCTAAAATTATGGATCCAAGTAGTATTGAAACAAAACAAAATACATTAAGAAAAGTCACACGACCACGTCCAGGACATGCAGATTTAGTTGGGGGGATGAAATACAGGCAGCATGACTTACGAAATGTTTTGGAACGATCTTCTGCACGAGAGACTGCAATGCGTGTAGCAATCGGAGCAATTTGCAAGCAACTTTTGAAGCAATTGGATATTAGTATTGTTGGATATGTAGAGCAGATTGGTTCGATTAAGGTCTTAGGGGGTCGTTCAACCGATTCAGAAACAATTATGGATAAAATTTCACAAAATGATTTGCGAATTATCGACAATCAAAGAGTCACTGAAATTCATGAATTAATAGATAAAACTAAAAAAAATGGGGATACTCTTGGCGGAATCATTCGAGTAGTTGTGAACAATTTGCCAGCAGGGTTAGGAAGTTACACTGGATGGAATACTAAGTTGGATGCGAAACTAGCAGCAGCTGTGATGGGAATAAATGCAATGAAAGGTGTTTCTATTGGAGATGGATTTGAAGTTGCTGGTCAATTTGGAAGTCAGGTTATGGATCCAATTACTTGGGACAAAACTTCGGGATGGACACGAACGAGTGATAATTTAGGAGGCTTTGAGGGTGGAATGACTAACGGAATGCCCGTGGTGATTTTTGCTGCGATGAAGCCAATACCAACTCTATACAAGGCACTGCAAACAGTCAACATCGAGACACACTTGCAACAAAAGGCTAATGTTGAGCGTTCCGACACCACAGCAATTGTACCGGCTTCAATTGTTGTCGAAAGTGTAGTTGCAATTGAATTAACTAAAGAGATTCTAGAGACTTTTGAAGGAAGTAACTTAGAGCGCTTAAAAAGGCAGATTGCTGATTATCGGCAAGAAGTTCGGAATTTTTAGGACGTAAGAGGAGATTAAATTGCGAATACACACGCTTGGTCCAAAGCAAACGGATAGCTATGCAGCAACAATTTATTATATTGAACAGTATTTAGTAAATCAAACTGTCGAAATTCAGCTGCATACGAGTTTTGAAAAGTTAATAACACAAATATCAAAATATCAAAATGAGTATATTGTGATGCCTACAGCATTTAAGTCTAGCAAATTAGGTATTGATTGGGGTGACTTTCACTATCGCAATGTTAACCGCTTAAAGCTAGTTACGAGCTTTATATTTGAAATATCACCATTAATATTGCTAGAAAATAGAAGATGCAACAGTGGAGTTGCCTATACTCACGCGGCATTAGCTGACTTAATGAGTCAGGTTGTTGAACCTACTGAAATAAAGTGTACAGGAAGCAAGTATCTTGCTTATCAAAAGTATTTAGAGAATGGCCAATATGTACTTACTAATACTAAAAATATTTATCTAAGAAAAGATGAAATTGTTCTAAAAAGATTCAAGCCACAGATGGTTTGGGTGGTATATCAGATTGTTAAGGAGCAGCTATAGTGAGGAAAATTAAATTAGATACCTTTCCTGTAGGAGGGTTACATGGAATAATTAATGTTCCTGGAGATAAAAGTATTTCACATAGAGCATTAATGATAGGCGCAATAAGTGAAGGGCAAACAGTCATTAATCATTTTTTGTGGTCACAGGATTGTCGGAGTACTTTAAATGCACTTAGACAACTCGGTGTAACAATTTTAGAAAATAAAGAACAGGTAATTGTACACGGAGAGGGAATTGGGAGCCTTAAAAGTCCTGAACAATCACTTGAAATGGGTAATTCAGGAACGACAACCAGGCTGTTAATGGGGTTGCTTGCAGGAACGAATTTTACCAGTAGCCTGCAAGGAGACGAGTCTTTGTCACAAAGACCGATGAAAAGAGTTGCTGATCCGCTTTCTAAAATGGGTGCAAAAATTGCAACAACAAAGCGGGGAACCCTTCCAGCAGTCGTTACAGGTAGTAAAATTCATGGAACTAATATTCAGTTACAGGTGGCAAGTGCACAAGTTAAAAGTGCTGTTATTTTTGCTGCATTACAAGCTGATGCACCGATGACAGTAACTGAAAAGCTACCAACAAGAAATCATACTGAGTTAATGCTGCGTAAATTTGGAGCAGATATCACAACTCAAAGTGATCAAAAAACAATTAATATAAAACCAGTTGATAAATTAAGAGGACAAGTAATTAATGTCCCTGGAGATATATCATCAGCTGCTTTTTTCTTGGTAGCTGCGGCAATTGTACCAAATTCAAAAGTGCTTTTGAAAAATGTAAGTTTGAATCCAACTAGAACTGGGATTTTAAGAGTTTTAGAACAAATGGGAGCAAACTTTAGGATTTTCTATAAAGAAAACAAAGATGAGAGTTACGGAGATATTGAAATTAGGACAAGCGCTCTAAAATCGATTAGGATAGCGGAAAATGATATCCCAGCATTGGTTGATGAATTGCCACTGGTAGCGTTACTGGCAGCATGTGCTGATGGAGTGAGTGAAATAAGAGGTGCAGCAGAATTACGCGTAAAAGAAACAGATCGGATTGCAACAGTTATACAAGAGTTAAGTAAGTTAGGTGTGTTGATTAATGAATTACCAGATGGGATGGTAATTCATGGAAGAAAAAGTTGGGAGACTAATACAAATGTATTGGATAGTCATGGAGATCATCGTATTGGGATGATGATGGCAGTTGCTGCCTTGCGTACAGATCAGGAGTTGTATCTCAATGATTCAGGAGCGATTGCAGTTTCATACCCATCATTTTTTGTAGATTTAAAATCATTATTAAATGGCAGGAGTTGATGTGATGAGTACAACGGAGGTTTTTATCAATGGACTTGGTTTAATTGGTAGCTCACTTGCACGGGCAATTAAAAAAAAGAAGCAAGAAATTGTGATTACTGCAGCGGATACAGACGAAGAAACTTTGAATTACGCAATTGCAAATAAAATAATTGATAAGGCTGCGAGAAATTTTGCAGCTGTTAAAACAGCCGATATCATTATTTTGGCAACTCCAGTAGATCAAATTATTAGAACGCTGCATGAATTAAGCAAACTGCAGTTGAAACCAGGTGTGATTATTACAGATGTAGGGAGCACAAAGCAAGCAGTTTCAAAAGCAGCTGAAGAATTGGTTCAACCAACTGTGACTTTTATTGGTGGTCATCCAATGGCCGGATCCCATAAAATGGGCGTTACAGCTGGAAGAGCAGATTTATTTGAGAATGCGTTCTATTTTTTGGTAGCACCAAAAACAAAAAATGAGCAAGTCGAAAAGTTACAGTTACTGTTACAAGAAACAAATGTTAAATGGTTTAAAATTGATGCAGGCACACATGATACATTAGTAGGACAAATCAGTCACTTACCGCATATTATTGCAGCAACTCTGGTAAATCGTACTCAGGATGAATTTTCTGATTCAGCATTAGGAATGAAGCTGGCAGCTGGTGGTTTTAAATCGATTACGAGAATTGCATCTTCTGATCCAGACATGTGGAGTGCGATTTTAAAGACAAATGCAGCAATACTTACAAAGCAATTGGCAAAATACCAGCAGTTGCTTTTAGAAGTACAAAATGATTTAAGTACTGGTAATCAAGAAAATCTTTACAATTTATTTGCTCAAGCAAAGAATAGCCGGGATAAATTAAGCAATCAAAAAGAATATAGGCTGCCAAATTTTTACGATTTACTTGTTAATATACCAGATAAATTAGGTGTGATTGCAAGAGTGACAGCATTGTTAGCACATAATAAAATTAATTTAGTTAATCTGCAGATTTTAGAAATTCGAGAAGAGATTGATGGTGTATTGCAACTTACATTTATGAAAGAAAATGACTGTGAGAAGGCAAAAGAAGTACTTATAAATCAAAAATACCAAATCGTCGAGGAGAGATAGAGTAATGGATGCGATCTTAATAGGTTTTATGGGAAGCGGAAAAACAACAATTGGAAGGTTGCTTGCCGAGACGTTAGTGGTACCGCACACCGACTTAGATCAAGAAATTGTTGAAAATACTGGACAAACAATAAAAGAAATCTTTTCAAATTATGGTGAGAAAAGGTTTCGTGAATTAGAACACAAGACTTTATTAAAGCAATTAAACAAAAATGGAGTCCTCTCAACAGGTGGAGGAACTCCAATTAGTATACGAAATCTAAAAATTTTACAAGCGGCAAAGACTCCTGTAATACTGCTGGAAGCTTCAACAAGTACAATCTTAGAGCGAGTGGGTAAAAGCGAAGAAAGACCACTTGCAAACCAAATGTCAGTGCAGCAACTAACAGAATTACAAATTAAAAGAATGCCTTTTTATCAAGAATGTGCCAGTTTAAGCATAAATACAGATGATCGATCACCATTAGACATCACGGAACAAATTTACAAGTATTTATTGGTACATTGATCTATAAAAGTGTGATAGTTACTAAAAACTCAGTAGCCTTCAACCGAATTTTTAAGAAAAGGGACTTTTTCACGGATAAATGGGATGATAAAGCGATCTAGCCCAATTTTTCCAGCGTTATATCCAGCGATAATAACTATAAATTCGAGGAAAATATATTGCGGATTGACTGAAATACTTCCAGCTAGCAAGTAACTGAAATTCATCATGAGTGCAAAGAATGTAGCTGCTGTGGTGAAAGCTCCAAAGATTAAGCCGAGTCCGATGAATACCTCACCCCAAGCTACTAGAAAATTAAAAATACCGATATTTGGTGCAACGAAGCTTTCTAGAATAGAAGTAAACCAGCCGTATACAGAATGACCTGTTGGACCAACAACGGGGTTCTTGATTGCTGCAGCTATAAATTTTTCAGCGGTAAAACCGCCAACTTTTTCAATGCCAGACATCAGCCATAAGATACCCAAATAAACTCTAATAATTGCTAATAACAGACCGCTTATATTTGAACTGCGTAACCATTTTATCATTATTATCCCTCCAAAATAACCACCGAATTCGCTTTCATAATGTAAGTATATATATAAGTGATGTATTTGTAAAGAAAAGTGAAAAAGTACACAAGTATTTAATTTATTAGAAGAATTGATTAGAGTAAATTGTATTAGACAATGAGATTTGTTGAATAGCACTGTCAGCTAGAGTTACTAATCTGGGAATATTTTTAAAGTATCCAATATCAATGTAGGAGAAACTGAGGCAAAAAATCAGATTTTGATTCCGATGCCATGTTTTTCAGGACAAATGTGGTTCATAAGTCCAAATTACTTGAACAAATAATTATACTTTTTGTTATGACATGAAAAACTGATAATATATTTTATTGATCTTCCTTCTCCGACAGGGTAATTACACCAATAGCATTTAATCCTGTATGTGTCATGATGATCGGACTAGTTAGTTTTATTAGTGATGGGACATTGCTATCTTCGCCTAATATCGTTTCCTTTAGTCTTTCTATAAATTCAGGTTCTGGATCAACATGAGAAAGAGCTAAATCAATAATGGGGTTATCAATGTGACGCTGAGCAAGATCTTCGCAGAATTTAACGAAGGTCTTTTTGCTCCGACCTTTTACAACAGGGTCAAGACTTTTGTCACCTAATTCGACAATAATTTTGAGATTAATCAATTTTGTTAGGGTACCTGCCAGACGACTTACACGGCCGCCTTTTACTAGGCAATCTAGATTATCAATTAGAACATTAACTCTGGTTCGTTTATGAATTTCTAGACAATGTTTTTTAATTTCTTCAATACTCTTCCCTGCTGCCAAATCTTTTGCAGCTGCAATTACCTGGTATGCTTGACCACGATCTGTAGATTTGCTATTAATAACAGTTACTTCAGTTTCTGTCATATTAGCTGCAGTTTGTGCAGTTGCACAAGTGCCACTTAAAACATCAGAAATCATAATTGCAAGAACTGAGCTGCCATCCGCACCAAGTTCATCATACATTTCCACAAACTTCCCCAAGGCAGGCTGGCTGGTTTTAGGAAATCTTCCAGCACGAAGATGGTCAATAAGTTCTTGACGTGAGATGTTCTCTCCATCTACGAACGTTTTTCCTTCAATCTCAATGGACAAAGGAATGATATTGATTGAATATTCTTTTAATTCTTCGGGTGTTAGTTGAATTGAAGAATCGGTCAGAATTTTAATGGATTTAGTCATACTGTATGCTCCTTAGATTTTTTAATCTGTTTTTTTATTTATTAACATTATCTATTATACGCTAAATAGTTTATGATTCAATATCATGTAAACCTTAAGTCTAGATGTCTACTAATTACACTACGTAAATTATAACAGAAATGAGGGAATCAAGTTATTGATTATACTCATTAAGGACAATAAAAAAGGCACAATCAACAGTGACTGTGCCTGCTATGACATCTAAAAGATTTCAACACTTGGGGGAGCGTTAAAGACTTAGACATCATTTGTTGTGAGAGTCATCAACTCTTACAACAGGGGGAAAAGAAAAAGATATATTACCAGGGTATGTAATAAATTATAGAATGGAATTGTGAATTATTTGTGACGATATTTTTGGTTTTTTTTAAAGAATAGAAATTACAGAAAAGAAGTCGTATCTTGGAGTGCTTGTTGATATTTAGGAGTAAGAGTAACTCCGATACCTAATCCAAGTGGAACCGAGAGCATTCCACGTGCAAGCATGAACTCAGATGTTATAACATCCTTGGAATAATAGCGCGAAGATGCTGAAATATCACCAGGAAAGTCTAATCCAAGCAGACTTGCAACAGCCAAATTAGTTGCTCGTCCAATTCCGGCTTCGAGCATACCGCCGCACCACACTAAGAGTCCATGTTCCCAGCAAAAATTTATTATTGCTAATGCATTTGCTATTCCACCAACCCGTGCAAGTTTTAAATTGATTGCTTGTGCACTTTTAAGTGTGTATGCGGTTCTTACATCATCTAATGAAAAAATATTTTCATCAAGGCAAAGCCGGGTTGTAATCCTTGCTTGAAGTATAGAATGATCAACAAAATCAGTTGTGCGCAAGGGCTGTTCAATCATTACTAGATTGGGTGCTGTAATCTCAGCTAGTTTAGATGCTATCTTTAGGCTGAAGCTTGAATTTGCATCAATCATGAAAGTTGAATCTGGGAATACTTGCAGTATCTTTTTGATAAGATTGAGTTCTTCCACTGAGGTCACTTTGATTTTGATTCGTTGGTAACCCTGATAATTTGCAGAGATAACTGCATTTTTTAGTTCTGCAAAAGAAGATTTGGCACCGATGCTGATTCCTACTGGAACATTGCGCCGAGACTTGGTATGTATTTTTTGTGCAATTAGTACAGCTAACGATTTCTTTTGTATTTTTGCAAAAAGATCCCATACTGCTGTTTCAATAGCCGCTTTTGCCATCTGATTTCCTGCAATTTCACTAAAAATATTTGTTATTTCTTCAGGCTGATTAATTTGAACATTCTTTAATAAAGGGCCAAGTGTTTCTTTAATGATTAGGCGCGCCGATCTTTGAGTTTCTGGTGTGTAATAAGGTGTAGAGAAGGCTTCAAGTTCACCATATCCCCAAATACCTGTATCGTTTTTCAATCCAATAATTGAAACCTCCCGCCTTGAAACCGTCTCATGATTACTAACAAAAGTGTTTTTTAATTGGAGCTTTACGGGGAGTAAGTGCATCTCTATAATTTTCATAGACATTTCTTCTTGTATATTATTGCTAAAATCTCATTAGGCTTTTCCAGATGAACATTATGTCCAGCACCTGATATGACAAATCGCTCAGAATTAGGAATAAGGAGTTGCATATCATGTGTAATACTGTTGAACTTAGAATCAAGTTCACCGGTAAAAAGCGTAGTTTTGACCTGCAAGGAAGACAGCTTGTCCCAGTAATTAGGCATTTGACCAGTTCCCATTCCTAAAAGGCTTTTAGACAGTTCTGTATTAGATTGTTGCAGACGTTGTGTACGCACAAATTTTTGTATTTTGGGAGGCAATAATTTTTGACTACTGAATAGTGGAAGACTCTCCCAAAAATTCACAAAATCAGTAAGTCCATCTGTTTGCAAACGAGAAGCCAACTGTCGGTCATTATTAATTCTATTCTTACGGGCAATATCGTCTTTGATTCCAGCAGTGCTACTTTCTAGGTAGAGCTGATTTACAAGATCAGGATGTCTTAGTGTTAGCGCAAGTGCTAGGCGTCCCCCCATTGAGTATCCCCAGACATTGATTTTTTGTGTAGCAATTTGTCTGGATAATGCGGCCAAATCATCAGCTTGCTGCTCAATTGAGAAGGAGTTAGTGTTACTATCACTATTAGATTTCCCATGCCCTAGCAAATCTGGAATAATAATTATTCCTGGAAGTTTTTTTGCAATATTTAGATATTCTTTATGCGATCCCATAAAGCCGTGAAGAAGTAACCAGCAAGATGGTGCAACACTATTTTTGATTGTTAGATAGTAATATTTTGCAAATTTAGTTTTAAAAAACATTATTAGAACTCCTTCGCAATTTGGCTTGCAAATCGATTAATTAATTCTCGGTGAAGATTAACATTATCGTTTCTATCAGTCCTAACTTCGATAATTTCAAGCGTTTGTGCAGGTCTACTCAAACACTTTATTAAGCTGGGCACAGTCGCAACTAGTGAGTAGTGTGCGTGGTATAATTTAGCAACTTGCTCAATGTCAATGTCCAGTGGTGTCCCAAAGACTTCCTCAAAGTTTGAACTGTCAGCTTGAGGGAGAAATGAGAATATTCCACCACCATCATTATTAATAACAATGATTTTTATTTTCAGATGATATTTTTTTGCCATCATTAAACCATTCATATCATGAAAGAACGCTAAGTCACCAATTAATAAAAGGTTCTCGGTGGACTTTGCACTGACTCCTAGAGCGGTCGACACAATCCCATCAATTCCATTTGCTCCACGATTACAGAAGATACGAAATGACTTTAATGGCTGCAAGACACTATCAACATCACGGATTGGCATTGAATTACTGACAAACAAGTTACGTTCATTGCTACCAGTTGCAGAAATCACTCTGATGACGTCTAGCTCATTTAACATATTAAGAGAATTAATTTGATTGACAGAAGTATATATTTTTTCGAGTGTAGACCATGTATGGAGCCAATTACTAGGAATGCTGACAGGTGGGAATTGTTCAAAGAAGTCTTCTGCTGATATCTCTAGTGAAAATGTTGATGTTTTTGTATAGTCATTAAGCTTATTTTCTTCATCAAGCGAGTAAATAGTAGCCTGACTTTTTTTCAAAAATGAGGCCAATGAGGCCGCAACAAATGTCTGACCGGTTCTAATGATTACCTCTGGGCTTAAAGCAGCTAATTTATCAGACTTGGTTTTTAGCAAAGAATCGTAGCAAGTAATAATGTTAGAACTAGGAATTCCGCGTAATTGGCTTAAAGGGTCGGCTAGAATAGGCCAACCACTTTTTTCAGCCCATTTGAGCAGCGCAATATTAGAAGTCGTACTTTGTTGTGGTCCAGCTAGAATTATTCCCCGCTTGTTCAACAATATGGTATGCAGTTCTGTAATCAAATTAGAAGACAAAGTCGAAGTACTTGAAAGTGTGACATATTTTTGTTGATCTTGTTCGAATTTGATTGGTAAGTCGGGCATCAAGGGCTTACGTAGGGGTTGATTAAGATGCACAGGACCAGCCGGTTTGCTTTGTGCAATTTGAAAACTTTTTTGAACCACATAGTTAGTATAGGTCTGTGAGTCCTGATTAGTTTCAGGTAGTGGAAGTTCAAAAAAAGCCTTAACTTGGTTACCAAAAAAATGATCTTGATCAAGTGCTTGTGGGGCAGCAACTTTTGTGAGTTCTGGCGGTCGGTCAGTAGTTAATATGAGCAGTGGAATTTGTGAAATTGCAGCTTCGCAGACGGCAGGATAAAAATTTGCAGCAGCAGTTCCAGAGGTACATATCAATAAAACTGGTTTGTGAGTTTTTTTTGCAATCCCTAAGGCAAAAAAAGCAGCTGAGCGTTCATCAACGTCAACAAAGAGTTCAATTTTTTTCTGTTGTGCTAGCTGTGCTAACGCTAAAGCAAAAGGAGTAGAGCGTGAACCGGGTGCAATTACAGCCGTTGTAAGTCCTTGCAGCAGCAGTCCATTTAGAATAAGTGAGATGTGTCTCGTTAAAGTTTCATTTTGTATCATTCTGTATCTTCCTTTAGAATATTCAAAATTGGATTAAATTTCATTCTAGTTTCTGCAACTTCGGTTTCCGGTACGGAGTCGGCGACAATTCCGGCACCTGCAAATAAGAATAATGTAGTTTCGTTTATAATACCAGAGCGAATGCCGACTGCCAATTCACCAGTACCGTCAAATGAAATATGACCAATAGGTGCCCCAAATAATCCACGAGCGAATGGCTCTATTTTATTAATCTGTATCAATGCTTTTTTACGGGGTAAGCCACCTAATGCGGGAGTCGGATGTAAGGCATGCAATAAAGAAAATAAGTTATAGGAACCTGTCCCTTTGATAGGAGTAAAAAGATGTTGTACATTTTTGTTTTTTAACAAAATTGGTGTCTGGGGATGCTGGACAATTAGGCCTGCTTTTTTTAAGCTGTTGCTAATGTCATCGACAACAAATTGTTGTTCACCGCGATTTTTTTTATCTACAAGCAAGCTGTCTCCTAATTGTTTATCTTCTAGGGGAGTTGTCCCACGACGTGTCGTCCCAGCAATTGCAGCAGTTTCGAAATAAGCAGCACCAAATTTTGCAAAACGTTCCGGAGTCGCACTGAGAAAAATCATTTTCTTTCGTTTTAAAAGAATATGATAGGTATTAGGTTGTGTATCTTGCAGCCTTTGCCACAACAAATAAAGATTGGGTGCATACGCTAATTCAATTTGCAAATTTCGAGCAAACACAACTTTTTTTAAGTCGGTTTTCTTAATAAGTTTAATTAATTTTGCAACAGCAGCAGCCCACTCAGTAACGTTGAGTTCTTTCTTTGCTACGATTGCATTGGTTAATTGCTGGTTGGGTAGACCAACGGTAGAAAACAAGGCAGCAAAAGTAATCTGTTCTTGTTCAATATTGGATTTGCTAAAACTGCTAGTTACAAGTCGATATTTATTATTTTCAATGATGATTAGAAACTTTGGCAAAAAGAAATAACCATTTGCTAGATTGCCCCAGACTGATTTACCAGTTTGAGCAGGTGAGAAGCTGAAGCTGCCAACAATTTGTGGGGGAATAGCTGCATTTATTGGAACAAGCAGTGAATGCAAGCGGTTTTTCCAATGAGCAACAGCAATAAATTGGTTTTTTTGACTGCTGCCAGGTGCTATCTGTGAAAGAGAACCAAATGCATAGAGCTTGAGATTGTCAGGTGTCTGGAATATAAAGGCATCATCATATTTTTTTGCTAGAGCAAGCAGTCGGTCCTCGTTTACAGGTTGTAATATTTTATTTGCGTAATAGATTTTCTTACTCATAAAAACAGTCCTTGCGATATTTTAATAGAGATAAAATTGCTATACAAATAGTCTTGATTAACTAATTCTATCACAATAGTTGACAAACTGTATTGAAAAAAGTCACAACTATATAAAATAAACCTGCTTAATAGGCAATGTAATCATCTAGTTTTTGTACATTACGAACAACAATTCTTCGTTTACTGTATTCACCATTATGGGTAAATTCAATGACGCCCTCTTCTTTGAGCTTTTTCATCATTCTGCTAACACTTGCATAAGTTGCAATTCCACAAAAGCCTGCAATATCTTCATTGGTAACATCAAAATCAATTAATATTTTTGAACTATTTGGCAAATTACGGCCGAATTTTAGCACGAGATCTCTTAAAAAACTGGCCAAAGCACCTAGTTTACCGTTCATCGTTAAGCGTTGTAGACGCGAGAAATTTTCTGATAGTCTATGCCGATAATATTGTTTTACATAGTTTTGAAGCTGTGAATTATTATTAACATACTTCCAAAATTTTACACGATTTATCTGGTAAAAAGTTGCTGTTGGGGATTCAATTCGGACATTAAAGGGCTGCTCATCATACTGCAGTGCCTCATCGTGTAATAGGGAGATGACATCAGGCTGATTAATATATGAGATATTAAATTCTCTACCGTCTTGCAGAATTACCGAAGTTTTAATGATGCCATCTTTGAGTATAAAGACACTCGCGGCCTTTAGTCCATGAAATGTTAAATAGGTGTGATAATCTTTGGTAATTGTTGAGATCTGTTTGTCCTTCAGAAAGTTCACAAGGTAATCTATATCCTTGTTAGTCATTTTATTAGTCATATTTCGCCCTTTCAATACTTAACACTATTGTTAATTAGATAGTACACTTGATTTTACCATATCATCTTATCAAATGGTAATGTTAAAGAACCATATATTTAAACAATGGTTTCGGACAATACTTCTTGACAAGAAAAGATATATATATAGCAGTTACTATTATTCATGAACAAAAAAGAAAGAAGATGAAGTTTAGATGGTTGAGGTAAAACTTCCTTATGATCGTGGAACGATTACTGCAAAAATAGATGAAAATAATTTTGCAGGATCTCTAGTTTCCGAGGCAGCCACATATCATGCAAAA